>JBAVVQ010000849.1:0-2173 GCA_049697375.1 Rhodomicrobium sp. | reverse complement strand
ACATAGGGCAGGATCACACGCTGAAACGCCTCCTGATCGATAAGGAACTCGACGGAAAGCGGCTCGCCGGCGCTATTCTGCAACTGGTTATTGACAACCGTGTAACCCGCATCTTTCAGGAGACGCGCCGCTTCCCGGAGATGCGTGCGGAAGTAGGCCTCCGTCGCGTTGACGGGGTTCTTGTACTCCTGGGTAAAGACTTCGGGCGAAACTTTATCGCGGAGAGGCTCGAGCAGCGCCAGTTCTTCCGCAGACGGCAGGCCCTTCGCCGCCAGCTCCTGTCCCTCGAAGAAGCTCGCGGTTCGCGTGTATTGGCCGTAGAACAGATTTTTGTTCGCCCATTCGAAATCGTAAGCCAGATTGAAGGCGCGGCGCACACGAACATCCTGGAATTTCGGCCGGCGTACATTAAAGGCGAAGCCTTGCATCGGCTTGGGCGTGTCAAGAACAATGTCCCCGCGCTTCACCACCCGGCCGTCGGTCAAAGCCGGAAAATCATACGCGGTGGCCCATGTCTTGGCGCTCGGCTCTCTTCTGAAATCGTATTGGCCCGCTTTAAAGGCCTCCATCGAGACGCTTTGATCGCCGTAATGCTGAAACTCGATGGTGTCGAAGTTGTTCTCGCCGATCCTCACAGGGAGGTCCTTGGCCCAATAATCCGGCACGCGCTCGAACGCGATCCATTCCCCAGGGCGGACTGCCTTGATCTTGTAAGGCCCGGAGCCGAGCGGCGGTTCAAGCGTCGTTTTTGTGACGTCGCGCTGCTTGCCGGAAGCGTCCTTGCCCTCCCACCAATGCTTCGGCCAAACATTCAGTTCGCCGACGATCATCGGCAGCTCTCGGTTCCCGGTGACATCGAAGGTGAACGTCACCTCCCGATCGCCGGTTTTCTCTCCCTTCACGACATTCTTGTAATACTGAGCATGCATCGGATCGTAGGGGAGACCCGTATTCGGGTCTTTCCCCTTTACGGTGTTCATGCTCCAGATCACGTCATCGACCGTGATTGGCTCGCCGTCATGCCACCGCGCCCCTTCGCGCAGCTTGAAGGTGACCGAGCTATAGTCTGGCGGATAGCTCACCCATTCGCAGAGGAGGCAGTAATGCGTCGAGCCTTCCTCCCTCGAAGGGATCATGAGCGGATCGAAGACGAGCGCGAAACCTGTCGCGAGGCCCGCGGCAAGGGCGCCTCGAAAAACGGCCGGGTTCAGATTGTCGTATTGCGCGGGCGAGGAAAGCTTGACCGTTCCGCCCTTGGGCGCGTTCGGGTTCACCGCATCGAAATGCTTGAAATCAGCTGGATATTTCGGCGGCCGCACCAGGGAAAGCGCGTGGTGTTTCTCCTGATCGGCCAAGGCTGGCTGAGCCGCGACGAGCGCCAGGATAAGGGCGAAGGCAATTCGTTTTTGAATGGACATGAGCCGGAAGGGGACGGTGTTTCAGTTGGCGGGAAATTTAGTGTCCCATAAGGCGCCATTCCACTTAAAGATCCTTCATGCTCACAAGGTTCTAAGCAAACTTCACTGGACGCGCCAACGAATCGCCGCCGCCGTCGTCCCGGAAAGGCGAAGCTTGATCCGGAATCATAACAGATCGAAGCGCCTATCTTTTTGCGGTCCCGGCTCGCGCTTCGCTTGGCCGGGATGACAATCCCTTGGCCAGATTAGCGAAATTTGCTTAGCCATTCAGCCCTTCACGTTATAGAATGGGATTGATCAGAAGCTAACGGGGCGGGTCTTAGGGTAACAAATCCCGGAGGCCACAATGGCCGTTATAGCAATGACGCGCGAAATGGGCACGCTCGGCAAAGACGTTGTCGCCGGGCTTGCCGAGCGGCTCGGGCTTGAAGTCATCCAACACGGGCTTATCGAGCATGATATCGCCGAGACTTCGGGCTTGCCGGAAAACAAGGTGCATCGATTCCTCGAAGGCGAGGCTTCGCTGCTTGAGCGCTGGCGGATGGATCGCAGGCGCATGCGATGCTGTACTGAGCAGGAAATTTTCGAGCTCGCCGCCAAAGGCAATGTGCTGATCCGCGGCTGGGGTTCGGTCTATCTGTTACGATCGGTGCCGCATGTGCTTAGCGTACGCGTGTGCGCCCCCATGGAGTTTCGCGAGGCTGTGGTTATGCAGCGGCTTGGCTTGAAGGACCGCGCAGCCGCGCGCCGGGAAA
>JBAVVQ010000848.1:0-3928 GCA_049697375.1 Rhodomicrobium sp. | reverse complement strand
AAGAAACCGTCCGGATGGATCCGCTGCATGGGATAAGCTTGGAAACCGCGGAGAACCGAGACTGTTTGAGCCTGGGGCTGGAACGTACGGATCACGATCGCCGGCTTGCCATCAACGGCGTGGCGGTGAATACCCAGAATGTCGAAAGGCGTGCTATGGTAGCCGCCAACGATGGCCGCCACCGCACCGGGATCGGTGAAAGACGGATATGCTGTGTCCGGCACAGTTGGGGCAGAAGCAACAGGTTTGACAGGCCCGGCCACAGGCTCGGCGGATCCAGTCGAGCGCTCTGCAAGCTGAATGGGTTCTCTTGGCATGACAGCAGTTCCTTTACTAGCCTTCTTTTCCTCTCCGACGTTCTCCTTGGCCATTACCCTGTATATCAGGTCAGCGTACTCTTTCACACTCCGCCGCGCAAACAACATTGCAATATTCGGATAAAATTGCTTGTTGGCCTTCCACTTGCAATTATACGCTGCGACGGCAGTCCGAATAAAGCGATACAGGTTCTGCTCTTAAAATACTGGATTAACGCGTACATAATCATTTGCTGCCGCGTTCTCCACCTTAGACATTGCGTCGCGCCTGGGCGTCCCCGCCGCCCGGCGAAGCCTTGACTTGTTTTGCAGGTGCGAATAGCTTGTCGCAAGTGCGTAAAGCCCGTGACGCGCTGAAGCTCCGCTTTCTCCCGGGCGTTCATTTTGCCTGATGCTTGACTTTGAGGGCTTGCGCATGGTCGCGATTAGATGTCGGCATGTACGGGACGCGAAACGCTGAGTTCAGCCATGGCCTGCGAGCCGACGACCGATCTCGATGACCAGGGAGCGGCGGGCGATCGCCTGGGCGCGCCCGCAGATGGCGGACGCGGCATGGACTCCCTGGCCTCGGGCGCGGACCTCTCGGCGGTGTCCCGCCCCGACCACCGCATCGGTGTCCCCTATCCCGTCGCCTACACCCCGCTGTTCGACAGCAACGCCAAGCGATATGGCGGCTTCGCCGCCGAGCCCCCGGCGCGCGTTGTGCGCGGCGAGGAGGTCCACTGGCATGACCGTGAGTTCTCCGTTCTCCGTTCGCCTCACGCTGCCCGCGCTTTCGGCGGTGATCCTAAAGCCAGCGCCGCACATGGCCTTTTTGCCACAACCCAGGGAAAACACTCCTGGGTTGCAACTGAAATGATTGAGTTTCGCTGCAACTCATCGCCACATAGACAGCCTCTAGGTTCCTCCCTAGCAGGTTGCTGAAAAACTCCGAAACTCCCGCGGCACTAACCTGCGAAATGACGTCTGCGGCCGAGCTGAAGTGAGGTGGATATGCTCAATCGATATTCAGCTCGCTCTCAGAGCGTGTCTGCGCAACCCGAAAAACCTTTTTCAGCAGCCTGCTAGACCTCTCAAGCCGCCGGACGTGGGTTCGCGGCTTCTTTTTTGCTGTCATAAGAGTTGACAGAACGATCAGCCGCGTCCTGACTTCTGGACAGTTTCCCCGATCAGCTTGTAAAGCTCCTGCGTTTGCGTGGTGAACGCCTTCATCTGGTCTTGAGCAAACTGCGTCTGAAACGTCAAAATCTCTTGAAAGTTCTGTGCCTTGGCGATCTTTTCGACCAGCGCGAACGCCGAGTCGCCATTCTTCTTCGCGATTTCCGCAGCACGGTCTTGGACGTCCTTGAAGCCTGTGACCATGGGACTTGCGGGCATCGCGCCCATCCAGGCGTTGATGGCTTTGGTCATGAAATCAATAAGCTGCTCATAAGCGGCATGCGCCTGCTTTATGTTCTTTTCGGACACGTCGCGCAAGGGCTGCGGGATTTCGAGTGGGTTATCGGCCATAATTTCCTCCCAGGAAATAAGGTGCAGAAGTGTAGCCGCTCTCGCGGAAGTTCTTCCATGACCAAAATCAATACCAACTGCTTAAGCCATTACGTTGCTGGCGGCTCCTGAGCGTTGAAGCGGGGGCTTGAGCTTTAGAGACTTTGGCCGCATTTTTTGCGTGTCCAACCGCAGTTTGACGTATGAGCCAGGTGCGTCTTCGAGGGGTTCTAGTTTTCCATAGGCCGGATCACGGGCTGGGACCTCCCGGTCATCCAGGGCTGTGACCCAGGCTTGCCAGTCAGTCCACCAGGATCCGGCGCGCTGGCTTGCGCCCGATAGCCACTCGTCAGCCGTCTTCGCGAGAGTGCTGCTGGTCCAATATCCGTATTTGTTGGCTGCCGGAGGATTGATGATTCCGGCGATGTGCCCGGATCCACCGAGCACGAAGCGCACTGGACCCGAGAACAGTTGGGTCCCAAGGTAGGTGCTCTTCCAGGGCGCGATGTGATCTTCGAGAGTGGAGATGAAGTAGGAGGGCGCTTTAATTTCAGACAGGTTGATCGGAACATTGCCCAAGGTTAGGCCCCCTGGCTCCTTCAGGAGGTTGCGCATGTACATGTTTCGGAGATAGAAGCTATGCATTGCGTAGGGCATTCGCGTTGCGTCAGAATTCCAGAAGAGAAGGTCAAAGGGGAATGGGTTCTTGCCCATGAGGTAGTTATTGACTACAAATGACCATATCAGATCGTTTGCGCGCAGCATGCTGAAGGCGCCAGCCATCTCTGCGCCCTCGAGGTAGCCGCGCTGCTCCATTTTCTTTTCGAGGCCGGCGACTGTCCGCTCGTCAATGAAGACGCCCAGCTCACCTGGACTCGAGAAGTCAAGCATGGTTGTGAAGAACGTGCTGGAGGCGAGGCGCTTGTCCTTCTTTGCCGCCATCCAAGCGAGGATGGTCGCCAAAAGCGTGCCACCCAGGCAGTAGCCCAGCGCATTGATTTCCTGCTCACCCGTGTGCTCACAGACCTTGTCGACGGCAATGCGGGCCGCTTCATGGTAATCATCGAAGCTCTTCTTGGCGAGTTTGGCGTCCGGATTGAGCCACGAGATGACAAAAACACTGTGACCCTGATCGGTCGCCCACTTAATGAACGAGTTCTTTTCCCGCAGGTCCAGGATATAGTACTTGTTGATCCAAGGAGGGAAGATCAGCAAAGGGCGCTTCCATTGCTCTGCGGTGCTCGGTGAAAACTGAAGCAGTTGCATGAGAGCATTCTGAAAGATGACCTTGCCAGGCGTGGCCGCCACGTTCTTTCCAAGTTCGAAGGCAGTCGTATCGGTCATCTTTATCCTGAGCTGGCCTTCACCCTCTTCGATATCGCGCAGCAGGTTGTTAAGGCCTTTCACTAGATTCTGCCCGTGGCTTCTGACCGTCTCCCGGAAGACTTCTGGGTTGGTGAGCGCAAAGTTTGTTGGTGAAAGGGCGGCGATAAACTGGCGGGTAAAGAAATTCACTTTCCGCGCTGTTCGCTCCTCCATGCCCTCTACATTTTGCACCACGTTGTGAATGTGGCGGGCGGTGATGAGGTAGGACTGCTTGATGAAATTGAAGAGAAAATGCTCCTCCCACAACTCGTCCTGGAACCGCTTGTCGTCTTGGTGTGGCGCCGCTACGGGCTCAGGGGAGAGCCCCATAAAGCGCATGGTGGCGTGCTGCCAAAGCGAATAATAATCCCAAAATAGGTTCATTTGCGCCTGGGCTAGCTTGTATGGGTTGGCTAACATCTTGGCCATCATGTCCATGAAGGCCTGTGCGATTCCGAGTTCGTCACTGGGGATGCTGGCCCCTTTGCTGATCTGACGGCGGATATGGTCGGTCAGCAGCTTGGACGCGCGGCTTGCAACTTCGAAGTAAGTTTTGCCAATCTCCCCGGGATCGATCAACTTCTGCTTTTTGACATCCTGATGGGTGGACACGGCGTTTCTCCCTTTAAATCTTTCCTGATTACGCATAAAGGTCAGCCAATTTCAGCAGTTTGTACGGCATAGGAGCTGTCCTGAGCGAGACATAGGCGAGCCTGTCGATGAGGATTTCGAGCCTGTATCTGCGGTTGAAGCGGTAT
>JBAVVQ010000847.1:0-6698 GCA_049697375.1 Rhodomicrobium sp. | reverse complement strand
TCTTGGGGCTTTGTGAGATATCCGCGGCGCCTTTGCGCCAATGCAAATCTAGTTAGAATGTGGAAAGGCTTTGCAAGCTTAGCTTGTATAATTTGTGGATAGATGCAGATGCCTGGCCTTAGCCGGCCGCGACGAGAAGACCATCGGCATTGTCGACGGCAGCCTCTTTAGGTATGACGAAGTGGATTGAAGCTCCCCCCGAAGGAGACGTCGCCGCCCATATGATGCCGCCGTGGAGGTGCACGATCTCCCGGCAGATGGCGAGGCCCAGACCGGAGCCGCCCGCGCCGGTGTCGGTCTTGCTGCTTTGTGTGAACTTATCGAAGATTTTTTCCAGCTCCGCCTCCGGGATTCCGACGCCGTTGTCTGAAACGGTGCAGTGGAATGCAGGGCGACGTTCGGGCAAGACGCTGTCGACTATGGTGACCCGGATCGCGCTCTCTTTCGGAGAAAATTTGATCGCATTCGAAAAAAGATTGATGAAGACTTGTATCAATCTTTCCCTATCGAAGAAAGCGCATGTATCTTTGCTTTGGCACTCGACGATAAGCTCAAGCTGCTTGGCTTCAAAGAGAGAACCGACTTCAGCTTGAGATTGCCGAACGATTTGAGTTAAGTCGCCCTTGGACGGTTTCAACTCAAGCTTTCCAGACTCCAGTTTTGCGAGATCAAGAAGCGCATTCAGCAATTCGAGAAGGCGAAGCCCTGAATGCTGGATATTGGTAAGGTATTTCTTCAGCTTCTCACGCTCAGCAGAGTCGAGTTTTTTGAGGCCCATATTCGTATAGTTCAGGATCGCATGCATCGGTGTCCTGAACTCGTGACTCATGTTCATCAGGAGCGAAGTCTTGGCATGGTTTGCCTGATCGGCCTGCTCCTTGGCCGCGGCGAGCTCCTTGTTGACAAGCTGCAAGCGTGTCCGCTCGGAATTCAGCTCCGCGCTCGTCGCCAGAAGCTGCTGATGCCGGCGATGCAGATTATCGTTTACAAGCACAAGCTTGCGGCTCTCGTCGAAAAGCGCGATCTCCCGCTGAACGCGCCGCGCGATCTCCCGGGAGAGGGTTAGTGTGGTTGTCAGCGTAAGGACGAGTACGCCAGCTCCAAGCGCGGCAAGCATCGCGGCGCTCCGATTGGCGACGGCGAAAACCTCAGACTCCCCGAAACTGACGGCCACGACGAGAGGATAGTCTTTCACTCTCTGCCAGTGCAGGAACGCGGGCTGGTCGTTAAGAGGATTGTTGCCGCGATACTGGCCTTCCGACGCGGCGCGGGCGTCGATTATGGCTTTCATCCCTGGAATTGTCTTCCCGATGAAGTCGAAGTCCGACTTCTGCCAGGCCCCGTAGGAGGCTCGTATCACGCCGTCGTCTCCAAAGAACATCATGGAGCCCGTTTTGCGGAGGTTCACGACCTGATGAAGCGTGGTGAGGAATTCTGGCGAGAGCGAAAAGACAATAACTCCGGCCAGTTTTCCGTCCGCGTTTTCTATTCTGTCGGTGACTTGAATCGTGGGCTGCCCGGAGACGCGTCCTATGACGGGCTTGCCTATAAAAAGACCTTTATGCTCGCCGGTAAGTTGAACGCGAATGTGCTCGCGATCGGACAGATCGACAGGCTGCGGGTTACGCGAAAGCGATGTGGCCAGGAGTTTTCCATCTGGGCCGACATAGGCGATCTGGACTGTTGAGGTGGCGAATTCGGGGACATGCCGCGTCCAATCGACGAGATTGAAGGCTGCCCCCTCGGCCAGGAGCTGGGGCTTAAGCAGTGCGATGGCGCCCCTCACGCTGTCAACCACGCGCCCGACCTGCTCCTGAAAGGCGCCTGCCAGATTGTGGACGTCGTTCCAGGCTCGCTCCTCGGACGCCTCCCTCTGTTCAGTCGCGACCGACCCTAAAAGAAGGATGGTTCCCAGCACGATGACCGAAGCCAGGACCGCTACCGCGCGCTTGAGTTTCTGCCCGGAACGCCGGATAAAGCGGCGATTATGGCCCTGAAGGCCGCGCCGGGCAGTATTTCTATCTGATTTATTCAAATTTTCGCTCCTGGCCGGGCAGCCAAGCGGCACTATATCGATATAGGATCAGGTCTGTTTCTTTTTTGTGAACGAGATGAGGCGTCCGGAGCGGGGCCAAACCGACCCCTCAAGCGCGACAAATCTTGCGCCGCGCACTTTGCGAGCCTAGAAAGTCGCAGCCATAGCGGGAAGTGAGTGATGCTTTTTCTTAGGCTGTTAGGAAAGACGCTGCTTTTCGCAGCATTCGCGGCTTTGGCCTATGATGGCGCGCGGATTTTGGCAAGCCCTGGGAAGGGGCTGCTTTTCACGTCTCTTTCGACGCACCTGAAGAACATCCCTCAGGCCCGCGAGGTGATGGAAGGCTTTTTCTTAAGTCACGCGCCGCATCTGTGGAATGATATCGTAGAACCGATGTTGGTGCTTCCTGTCTCGATCCTGTTTGGAGCGGCTGGGGCTCTCATTTTCCTCGCGGGCTACCGCCGTCCTCTGCCCGAGATCACCGGGGATTAGAGGCAGCTTTCGACCTTGGCTTTGCCTCGTCGACGCAGATCCTGCAGCCGATGAAAATCGGGCCGAAGACTGAGCCTGCGGCTGCAATGATGAACTTCAGACCCTGCCTTACGAGCGAACTGCAGAGCTGTCCTTCCCCGCCTTTTCGATTGCGGGCTTTATCTTTTCGGCAATCACTTCGGGGGTCATCGGCCCAGGATAGCGCAAAACGATGTGACCGGAACCGTCGATAACAAAGGTTTCAGGAACGCCATAGACCCCTAGGTCGATCGCGGTCATGCCGGTTTCGTCGGCGCCAACGGCGAGAAAGGGATTGCCGTGCTTCGTCAGGAAACGCCTCGCGGCTTCGGACGAGTCGCCTTTGTAGTTGATGCCATAAAGAGGCACGCCTTGCTTCGCGAGTTCGACGAGTTGCGGGTGCTCAGCCAGGCAGGGAACGCACCAGGAAGCCCAAACGTTGAGAAGGCTGACCTTTCCACTTTTGAGCGCCGCGGAAGAAAACCCCGGCACAGGCGCGCCTAAGTCGTTCTGCAAGCGCGGAATGGCCGCCAAGTTAAACTCGGGGACCGGTTTTCCGATCAAAACCGAGGGAAGGCGCGAGGGATCGCCCGATTGGAGCGCGAAATACAAAAGGCCGAGCAGGCCGACCACCAAGACAAGCGGTAGAAGGAGCACCGCCTTCGACCGGGACCGCGCTTGCGTTTCTTGAGGTGACGTTGTCTCGCTCATGGCTTGTCCCGATTTTGCTGAGACGATCTCCGCCGCATCCCGCGGCGTTCCAGATCCGCGAGCCGCCGCCTCTGGCTCCACTCGTCGGTCCAAACCCACAGGACTAGCCCGATTACGCACAGCGCCGCGGCGAGATAGGAAAGCCAGATGAAACCGGCATGCGGCCCGAGGTCAAACATGGGATACCGCCTCCCCGGTTGCTGGCTCTTGCGCGATATCGCCCCGGACGTGAACCGCGATCATGGCGTCGCATCTGCGTCTCAGCACTTCGGCGCGCATAGCCTTCAAATGCAGCACAACGAAAAGGATCGCAAAGGCCAGCGCCATGATAAGGAGCGGCCAAAGCAGGGAGGGCGCGATTGTTGGCCCGTCGGCGCGGATCACGCTGGCTGGCTGGTGAAGGGTGTTCCACCAGTTCACCGAATATTTGATGATCGGAATATTGACGGCTCCGATCAGCGCCAGGATCGCAGTGGCGCGCCCGGCGCGGCCCGGTTCGTCAACGGCCTGCCGCAAAGCGATCAGACCGAGATAGAGGAAGAAAAGGATCAGGACTGATGTCAGCCGCGCGTCCCAAACCCAGTAAGCGCCCCACATGGGCTTGCCCCAAAATGATCCGGTCACAAGCGCAAGCAGTGTAAAGGTAGCGCCGATCGGGGCCGCGGCCTTGGCGGCGACGTCGGCGAGAGGATGCCGCCAGATCAGATAACCCGCCGAAGAAAGGACGATCACCGAGTAGCACGCCATTGATAGCCAAGCCGCGGGAACGTGCACATACATAATCTTGACGGTTTCGCCTTGCTGGTAGTCCGGCGGCGCGCCAAAGGCCATCGCCAGTCCAACGGCAAAAACAATCAAAGTGATCGCGATGAGCCAAGGCAGAAGCTTTCCGCTCAAGCGCATGAAAGCCGCCGGATTAGCGAGCGCGCTTACCCGCCATGTTCTCATTGTTTGAAAATCAGAAAGCTCGGCCATCGTTAAGAGTCCAATTCATGGCGAGGTGCGGCGTCTCGCAATCGCCTACCAGCTTCGCTGCACGCTCTCATAACAATTGCGAGACAGAAGGAACACTAGATATAGGCTCACTCTAAACTGAGCCGAAGAGCAAGAGCAGCGGCAAATGGCATCGCCGCCATGGAAAACAACGAAAGCGCAGAAAGAAACAGGATGCTCTGAACAAAAGCGCCAGGGGCCTTTGCCATTGCGCCCACCCCGAAGATAAGAAACGGCACAAAAAGCGGCAAAATCAGGAGAGGCAGAAGCAAAGCCCCGCGCCTGAGTCCAAGGGTCAGCGCCGCGCCCGCGCCTGCCACAAAGCTGATGCCGATAGTGCCTGCGGCGAGCGAGGCCATCAGCTTTGGCGTCGCATCAAGCTCAATATTCAGAAGCAGACCGGCGAGCGGCGTGACGATAATGAGTGGCACGCAGGTGGTGAGCCAATGGGAGATGCTTTTCGACACCGCAATCAATTCTGACGGCAAAGGGCCGATGGCCAGCGCATCGAGTGAGCCATCGTCGCGGTCTTCCTGGAAAAGCGAGTCCACCGAAAGCACCGCCGAGAGCAGGAACGAGATCCAGAGAATGCCGGGCGCGATGCGGCTCAGCAGCGCGAGGTCGGGGCCGAGGCCGAGCGGTACGATCGAGACGGCGATCAGATAAAAGCCGAGCGCTGTTCCGACGGCGGAGCCCTGGCGCAGAGCCAGCCGCAGGTCGCGTTCAATGAGAGCAAGAAAAGCTCTCATTGGAGAACCTGCGCTCGCGACAGCTCGAGGATGGCCGCCTCGCCCACGGATAGATCGAGATGCGTCGAAACGATCGCCAGGCCGCCCGATGACAGATGCCGCGCAATGGCCGCTTCAAGCCGTTTTGTCGAAGCGGCGTCGAGCGAGACCGAAGGCTCGTCCAAGAGCCAGATCGGCCGGGGCGCGGCGAGAAGGCGCGCGAGACCGAGCCTGCGCGTCTGCCCTTGGGAAAGATGGGCCGCCCAGTATTCCGCCAGATCGAGGAGATCGAAGGCGTCGAGAGCGGCCTCCGCTCCTTCTAAGTCGCTCCCGGCGCCATAATAGCGCTGCCAGAAGCTCACATTTTCGATGACGGAGAGCCTCGGCTTAATCCCGTTCGCATGACCGATATAGTGCAGGAAGCCTTCAGCGCTTGTGTCGCCTTCGGGGCCGCTAACCCGCACGCGGCCAGACGCAGGACGCAGATAACCGGCAATCGTACGAAGCAGGGTGGTTTTCCCTGCGCCGTTCGGGCCGCGCAGGACGAGCGCATTTCCTGAGCGCACCTTGAATGACACAGGCTCAACCACGATGCGGCCGCCCCGCTGGCAAGCAAGCCCTTCCACCGCGATTGCCGTGACAGCCGTCGCGCGAGAGGAAGATGTGCCGGAGCGGGCCAACGGCTCAAGATTCGCCAAATTAAATTCTCGTGTCGGTAGGCAGGCGCGCCCATCTTTATGTTAGTGTGCGGCCCGCTCACAAGATACAATTTCGCACGCAGTAAGGAGAATTCGCCGTGGCATCCCTGGCTCCGCGCTCTGTCAACAGCTTCCACTCCCGCAAAACATTCAAAGTCGAAGGCAAAGACTACGAGTATTTCTCGTTGCCAGATGCCGAAGCGAACGGGCTTCCCGGCATCGCCGCGTTGCCTTACTCGCTGAAGGTGCTTCTGGAAAACCTTCTGCGGTTCGAGGACGGCCGCACCGTCACGGCGGACGATATTCGCGCGATGGCGCAATGGCTTTTGCAAAAAAGCTCCACGCGCGAAATCGCGTTCCGTCCGGCCCGCGTCCTCATGCAGGATTTTACGGGCGTGCCGGCCGTGGTCGATCTCGCCGCGATGCGCGACGCGATGGCCGGCCTTCGTGGCGACACCGCCAAAATCAATCCGCTCGTCCCTGTGGATCTCGTCATCGACCATTCCGTGATGGTGGACAGCTTCGGCAATCCGCGCGCGTTCGAGATCAACGTGGATCTCGAATATCAGCGCAACAAAGAGCGCTACGAGTTCTTGCGTTGGGGGGCGAACGCGTTTGCGAACTTCCGCGTCGTGCCGCCCGGCACCGGGATTTGTCATCAGGTTAATTTGGAATATCTCGCCCAGACGGTCTGGACGAAGGATGAGGGCGGCGTCACACAGGCGTTCCCTGATACGCTCGTGGGCACGGACAGCCACACGACCATGGTCAACGCGCTTTCGGTGCTGGGCTGGGGAGTCGGCGGCATCGAGGCGGAGGCGGCGATGCTCGGACAGCCGATATCCATGGTGATCCCCGAGGTCGTCGGATTTCGCTTCACCGGCGCTCTGAAGGAAGGGGTGACCGCCACAGACCTGGTGCTGACGGTTACGCAAATGCTTCGCAAGAAGGGCGTGGTTGGAAAATTCGTCGAATATTTCGGCCACGGGCTCGATTCGCTCTCCGTTGAAGACCGCGCGACGA
>JBAVVQ010000846.1:0-3973 GCA_049697375.1 Rhodomicrobium sp. | reverse complement strand
GGGCAGTCCTGTTCCCGGCCTGACGCTCATCGAAGCCGAGACAACCCAGGACGAGGCGGCGGCCATCGCGCTGATCCTGCGCGAAGCCCTCGAAACCAAGGGGCAGACGGCCGCGCTCGTCACGCCTGATGAGAATCTGATCGCGCGCGTCCGCCATGCGCTCACCCACTGGGGGCTGGCAAATCCGGCCGAGGACTCGAATCCGGATGCCTTTGCTTTGCGCATCGCCGCAACCGCTGCAAGCGGCAAGCCGGAGGACCTCGTTGCGCTTTTGAGAACGTCGCACGGCGATGACGCCGCCCTCATTCGGCGGTGCGCCGAACTGATCGACCTGGGCGTCCTGCGCCAGATGTGGCGCCCATCCTCGATGGCTGAAATTCCAGCCGCGCTGGCGCGCGCCCAACATGCGATTGCGGCGGGAGAAGCGCGCCACGCCGCCATGAAACGGATCGAGGCTGCGGAATGGGAGGGCGCCCGGACATTTTCGGAGCGCGTGCTCGACGCCTTGTCGCCTATCACGTCGAAGGCGGGGGACCGCCTCAGCCTCCGGGAATGGACCGCCGCCCACAGCGCCGCGGCGAGCCAGCTTGCAGAGCTTGGGTTTGCCGCTCTCCTCCCGGAGGAGGACGAGCCGTCGACCCTCGTTGAAGCCGCAAGAGTTGCGGCGCCTGCTCTCAAGCTTGATCTCGGCGGCTATGCGGGCTTTTTCGGCGAGATCTCGCGCGCAAGGCAGACCGCGAAGGAGAACCAGCATCCACGGTTGTTTCTGCGGAGGCCGCTCGACGCGCGCCTGCTTGCGGTGGACGTGCTTGTCCTTGGCGGATTGAACGAGGGAAGCTGGCCGCAGATTTCCGGCCCAAGCCCCTGGCTCAACCGACGAGATCGCGCCTTTGTCGGGCTTTCCCCGGAAGAGCGGCGCATCGGTCTCGCCGCGCAGGACTTCGCGGCGCTTGCCGCGGTCGGCTCCAAAGTCTTCCTCACCCGCGCCAAGAAAGTGAATGGCGGTCTGGCTCGGCCAAGCCGCTGGATCGCGCGCCTGAAGGCGCTCGCCAGGGGGGCTGGCAAGCTGGAGACCCTGCAGCCTGAACATGCCTGGCTTTCGTGGGCGCGTCTTCATCGCGAGCCTATCGAGATCACGCCCGTGGAAAGCCCCGCCCCTCTGCCACCGCTTGCAGCGCGTCCACGGCGGCTGAGCGTGACCGCAATCGAGACCTGGTTCGCCAATCCTTATGCGATCTATGCGCGGCATATTCTTGGCCTCGAACCTTTGCGCCGGATCGGGGAGACGCATGACGCGCGGGACAAAGGCATCCTGTATCACGCCGCACTGCACCGCTTCTTCCAAATCCATCCCGGCGCCCTTCCACCGAATGCGGCCGATGACCTTGTGCGATGTCTCGACAAAGCGGCGGGCGAGCTGGGCTTCAATCTCGAAAACGCTCCATTCTGGCGTCCGCGTTTTGCGCGCTTCGCCCACTGGTTCACAAGCACGGAGGACGGACGCCGGGCCAGCATCCTCGCTTTGAAAAGCGAAGTCGGCGGAAAGTTGAAGCTCGACGCTGCGGCGGGGCCTTTCGAAGTCACGGCCCGCGCCGACAGAATCGACATCGGGCAGGACGGCGCCGTGTGTATCTATGACTTCAAGACCAGCGCAAACGCGGCGGAAACATACGCCAGACACGGCGCGCAGCAACTTGCGCTCGAAGGGTTTCTCGTCCGGGAAGGCGCCTTCGCGGGAATTCCGCCGGGTTCCGATCCGGAGCTTCGCTATATCGTCGCGACGGGAGGCGAGCCGCCGGGAAAGGTTGTGGAACCGAAGGCGCCATGCGCGGAAGTCATCCAGGCGGCCGCAACGGCTCTCCCGCTCCGCATCGCGCGCTTCGACGATCCCGCCACGCCCTATGCTTACGAGAGACACACCATTTTTCGCGATAAGGCGGACCATGACCCCTATGCTCACCTTGCACGCGTAAAAGAGTGGTCCACGGGCGGGAACGAAGAGGAGGCGGACGATGACTGAGCTATCGCCTCAAGAGCTGCTGCAAGCCGCCGAGGCCAAACAAAGGGCGGCTGCCAATCCCGCGGTCTCAGCCTGGGTGCGGGCGAATGCCGGGACGGGGAAGACCCATGTGCTCGTCCAGCGAATGCTGCGGCTGCTGCTTTCCGGAGCCTCCCCCCGCTCGATCCTCTGCCTCACCTTCACGAAGAACGCCGCCGCC
Source organism: Rhodomicrobium sp. (assembly GCA_049697375.1). Taxonomy (GTDB): domain Bacteria; phylum Pseudomonadota; class Alphaproteobacteria; order Rhizobiales; family Rhodomicrobiaceae; genus Rhodomicrobium. The sequence continues at coordinate 1,754 of JBAVVQ010000846.1, read as the reverse complement.
GAAATGGCGACGCGCGTGCTCGCCAAGCTCGGCGAGTGGGCGACGGCGAGCAAAGAGGCGCTGAGCGGCGATCTGGCGAAGTTGCTCGGCCGGGCGCCCGGCAGCGCCGAACTGGCCGCTGCGCCCTGCCTCTTTGCGTCCGTGATCGATGCGCCCGGCGGGCTTTCCATCATGACGATCCACGGCTTCTGCGAGCGCGTGCTGCGCCGCTACAGCTTTGAAGCCAATGTGCCGCCCGGTTTCACCGTGCTGACCGAGGAGGAAGCGCGCGACGCGCTGAGCGAAGCGCAGGCGCAAGCTTTCGCCTCCGCCAAGAGCGGCCCCTTGCGCGACGCCTTGAATAGTGTTGTCGCCTTTGCAAGCGAAGTCGATTTCTCCCGCGTGCTTGGGGCGATGCTGGGACGGCGAAGCGAGATCGCCCATCTCATGCAGGTTTCGGGCGAAGACCCCGCGCAATATAGCGAGGAAAGGCTTCGCTGGCTTTTCAACCTTGCAAAGGATGACACACGGGAGAGCGTCCTGGCCCGGTCAGCTTTGCTGTTGCCCGAGGGGACGCTGAGAGAACTGGCCGCCGTCCTTTTTGAAGGCAAAAAAACGGATCAAGACGCGGCCGCGCAATTTCAGGCGGTGGCCGAAGCGCACGACGCTGAGGAAAAACATTCCGCGCTGAAGGCTGCGTTTATGACGCAAGCCGGGGAGCCGCGAAAGCGGCTGATGACGGAAACGATCAGGAAGCGGGCGTCGGCGCTCCATGATCGCCTCGTGAAAGCCCAAGAGGCCTTTATCGCGCACGACGAGCAACTGTGCGCCCTCAAAGTCATTGAAGCCACCACAGCGCTGCTGCGCCTTACGGCGGCGATCTTCGAGCGCTACGAGACCGAAAAGCGCGCGCGCGCCGCCGTCGATTTCGACGACCTTATCGACGGCACGCTCAGCCTGTTATCGCGAGAAGACGCATCGGACTGGGTGCTTTACCAGCTCGATGGGCAGATCGATCATGTCCTTGTCGATGAAGCGCAGGATACGAGCCCGGCGCAATGGGCGATTATCGAAAGGCTGACTTCGGACTTCTTCACAGGCGAAGGCGCTCGCAGCTCTCCGCCGACCCTGTTCGCGGTCGGCGACGAGAAGCAATCCATCTACGGCTTCCAGGGGGCCGCCCCGGAGCTCCTGGCCGAAAACGGCGCGCACTACGCGGACAAAGCGCAAGAAGCCGGCTTTCGTTGGCGCTCCGTCGATCTCAACTTGTCCTTCAGGACGCTGGCGCCTGTTCTCACCGCGGTTGACAGGGTGACCGCCGCCCTGCCCGGCTTGGCGCACGGTCCGTCCGTGCCCCATGTCGCGTACCGGCGCAAAGGAGCAGGCCTTGTCGAGCTGTGGGAGCCCGAAAGAGGCGAAAAGGAAGACAAGGGAACGGTCTGGGAGCCTGACGGCGCCGCTTCCCCCGCTGCAAAGCCAGCCGAAGCGCTCGCCGCGAGGATTGCGGCGCAGATCGAGCATTGGCTCGACAGCGGGATGGCGCTCAACTCGGCCGACCGGCCGATTGAACCGGGCTACATCCTTATCCTGCTGCGCAAGCGGGAATCCATGGCGGGGCTTTTGCAGGCCGCGCTGAAGCGGAAAGGGATTCCGGTGTCGGGCGCGGATCGCGTCGCGCTCCTAGATGAGTTGGCGGTCATGGATCTGATGTCGCTCGCGAGTGTGCTGCTTCAGCCGGACGATGATTTGGCGCTTGCAGAGGTTCTGAAAAGCCC
>JBAVVQ010000845.1:0-4627 GCA_049697375.1 Rhodomicrobium sp. | reverse complement strand
CAATTGCACGTTGCTGGACGGCCATTTCCACAGCTGCTTCGGGCGCAGGTGCCTGAGTCGGTTCGCCGATGGCTTTGGTATCAGGTAATTTTGGACGGCAATTCATAAACTTTTTGAAGAGCGCGTTTTCAGGTCGGAGACGATGATATCGACCCATGGCCAGTCCGCGTATTTGTCGCCGGTCTGCCTCAGATGCCTGTAGCGCTTGAGTGATTGCCAGGATCGATGGCCGGAGGAGGCTGCGGCGCGCGGAATACTGAGGCCCATCTCGAACAGCCGCGAAATTCCGTCGTGACGCATGTCGTGAAAGTGCAGATCGTCGATGGCCAGCAATTTGCCTGCGCGGGTAAAAGCGGCGCAGATTGCATCGGTGCTGTAAGGAAAGATGCGCGCGGCGTTCCGCGGCATTGCCTCGACAATGCGCAGTGCCGGATCTGGCAGGTCGCACCACACGTCGTTGCCGATTTTCTCGCCGGGGTGCTTCATGTTGCGCACGAGGATGCGCTTGCCTTCGCGGTCGAGGTCGCGCCACTCAATTAGCGTGATCTCCTCTTGCCGCCTTGTGGAAAAGATCGCGAAGGCGATGATCGCAGCCATGGGTGAGGACTGTGGCGTCTTGATGCGCTTCTCGCGGAAATGGTCGAGGATGAGGTCCAGTTCGGCGAGCGTTGGGCGTCGATCACGTGCATCCGATTTGCTCGTGATACCGAGGCTCGTAGCGACGATGAATGCGTCCTTCATCGCCTGATGATCGAGGCGGTATCCCCAGGCCGGCCGCGCGATACGGAACACGGCGGAGAGATGAGAGAGATAATTTGCGACGGTTTGCGGCTTGCGGCCTGAAGCCAAGGTCTGCGCGAATTCGACGATGTCTTGTGAGCGGATGTCGACGCATGGCCGGTCGGCGATATCGTAGCCCTTGATAGCGGCGAGAACCTGCGCCTTGGTGCGCCCTATCTTCTTGCGGCTTTCTGCCGTGTAGCGATCAATAGCGTCTCTAAGAAGTGGCGATCTCTTCGTCTGGGACGTGCCGAGAGCCGCATCTGGCTTCGAGAGTTCTTCCTCTCGCTTCTTCAGCCAAGCGGCAGCGGCTTGTCTTCGATCAAAGGTTTTCGCCTCACGATGCATAACTTTTTTGTCGCGCATGATGAGGATTTGCGCATTATAAGCGGTTGATCCGTCTTTGCGTTTCCGCAGAATAATGGTGCCCATTTACGACTTCGGCTTGCTCAATTACGACATGTGTCGTAATTGATGGCAGAAATAGGCGAAAACCGCAACAAATAGGATGCAAACGGACACTGATTATAGGCAGAGAATATGCGGTAAGTGACGAATGGATAAGAAAAAAAACCACGAATTCAGCCCCTGGCGCTTCTGCGTGGCGCCCATGATGGACTGGACCGACCGGCATTGCCGATTCTTCCACCGGCAGCTGACGAAGCGCGCGCGGCTCTACACGGAAATGGTGACCTCGGCGGCGATCAAGCATGGCGACCGCTGCCGGCTTCTTGGCTTTGATCCAATCGAGCATCCGGTCGCGCTCCAACTCGGCGGGTCCGATCCGGAAGAGTTGGCGCGCGCCTCCGAGATCGGGCTCTCCTTCGGTTACGATGAGATCAACCTGAATTGCGGCTGCCCGTCGGAGCGCGTTCAGTCGGGCCGTTTCGGCGCCTGCCTCATGGCGGAACCCGAGCTTGTCGCGGCCTGCGTCGCGGCGATGCGCGGCGCCGTTGGCGACGATGTTCCGGTGACCGTGAAATGCAGGATCGGCATCGATGACCAGGACAGCGAGGCCGAACTCGCCAGGTTCATCGAATGTGTCGCGGCTGGCGGCTGCAAGACATTCATCGTGCATGCCCGCAAGGCCTGGCTTCAAGGGCTGAGCCCCAAGGAAAACCGCGAAGTTCCGCCGCTCGATTACGATCGCGTCCACCGCCTCAAGTCCTCATTTCCTGAGCTGACAATCGTCATCAATGGCGGGATCGCGACCATCGGTGAAGCTTCGGCGCACCTCGACGCCGTCGATGGCGTCATGCTCGGCCGTGCGGCCTACAAATCGCCTGCGCTCCTTGGGACCGTAGACGGCAACCTGTTCTGGGAGGATTGCTCTCCTCCTCCCCCGCATGCCGTCCTGGCAGGGATGCTGGATTATGTGGCGGCGGAATTGGAGCGCGGAACGCGCCTCTCTTCCGTAACACGCCACATGACGGGCCTCATGAATGGACGGCCGGGCGCCCGGCTTTTTCGGAGACTCCTCACCGAGGAGAGTGTGAAACCAGGCGCGGGCCTCGATGCGCTGAAGGCTGCAATCGAAGTGGCGCGCCGGGCGGAAGAAAGGCCCGCGAGGCTCGCCGCATAGGCGAAACGCAGCAGGGACTTCAAATCGCGGTGGGAAAGACGACGAAATGGTGATTGGCGGCGGGGCAGGGTAGCCTGTAGTGTCCGCGGCGCATGACCGCTAATGCGTCGGGCGCTTCTCATGATCACAAGCCTGCCCTGGAGCGAAATCGCCGAGCTTTCTCTTGCGCTTGTGGCAGGCGGGCTTGTCACCGGCTTTTTCGCAGGCCTCCTCGGCATTGGCGGCGGGGCGATCATCGTTCCCGTTCTCTATGAGCTGTTCAGGATCACAGGCGTGGACGACAGCGTCCGCATGAAGATCTGTGTCGCGACCTCGCTTGCGATCATCATTCCGACAGCCATTCGCTCCGTGCGCTCGCATTGGAAGCGAGGCGCGGTGGACGTAAACGTCATCAAAGCGCTTGGGGCCTGGGTGGTGGCCGGAGCCATTGTGGGCGTCTTTGTCGCCTCGCACGCGCCTGCGAATTTTCTCAAGGGCGTCTTCGTTGCGTCCACGCTGTTCATCGCCGGGCGCCTCGCTTTTGCAAATGGCTCGACGGGCGCCGGCGCGAAGCTGCCGGGCTTGCCTTGGGACGGGCTGGCGGGCGCGGGCATCGGCCTCATCTCGACATTGATCGGCATTGGCGGCGGCGCTTATATCACCGCCTATATGAAGTTTTTGGGCTGGCCCATCCATAAGGCCGTCGGGACCGCCGCCGGCTTCGGTCCGCTCATAGCGGTACCGGCCACGATAGGGTTCATGGCGGAGGGATGGGGCTTGCCGCTGCTGCCTCCGCTCTCGCTTGGCTATGTGAACCTTCTCGGGCTTATCGTCGTCGCTCCTGTCAGCGTGCTGGCCGCGCCGCTCGGGGTCCGGGTTGCGCACCAGCTTTCGCGCCGCGCCCTCGAATATATTTTCATGACTTTCCTGCTGTTGGTCGCCGCCCGGTTTGCCGTGAGCCTCGCTTTCGGAGTCCAGGTTTAGGGCTCCGATTCAGAGCAATAGGCTGCCATGCTCAATCGGGAGCCTTGAGATTGGCCGCCTCGATGAAGGTGACATAGGCGTCGTCATATTTCCTGATGTGATAGGTCATCCAGCTTCGCAAGTTCACGCCGATGTCGGACGAGAACGGAACGGTCCCGTGACTGAGCGATGACGTGAAATGGATCAGGCTCTTAAGCAGATAGTCATGGTCGCGCTTGTGAAAAACCGCTCCTGGGAAATTGCTTTTCGCCATCAGCGTTTCCTCGTGCAGAAAATGCGTCTGTGCTATATCCCGCAGATCTTCAAGAAGACCAATGATGCGTTTTGCGTCAAACTGTGTCTGATTGGCCGGCGCCGCAAAGAATTTTTCGATTTCATAGGAAGCAACGTCGATTCGATCTGTCAGGAGGCGATGCTCATCTATGATCGAGTATGAAACGTCTGAGTCTGCTTCTTGGTCTGCTGTTACATTATTCATTGAATGTGTTCCTTAATAAGGAGAATCGCCGAAACCAGCGCCGTCATAAAAGTATATTCCATTGGTCACAAAGCAGGGTTGTCAAAGCACAAAAATGTCAGACCGCCTCCACGTAACATTTAGGACTGCGCCACGAAAAAAGATGAGAGCGGCCGGTCAGGCCCGGCGAAGCGGACCATGAGCCGGGGGCTACGGAAACCCTCTCTCTCTTGTGATAGGGGGCAAGGTTTTGCGGGCTGGCGATCAGGCTACTGTCAGCCCCGATCAAAAGTGGGCCGGGAGTTCGACATGAAACGACGCATCGCTTCTTCAGAAATAACGCCGCGCGACGTGTACCTGCGGCGCCGCGAATTCCTTGGAGGAGCCCTCGCGTCTCTTGCGCTTGCGGGTACGCCTTTGGCGGATGCCGCCCCGCTCTCATTCGCCAAAAGCGAGCTCTCGACAGATGAAGCGGAGACCCCGAAAGCCGACGTCACGAGCTACAACAACTTTTACGAGTTCGGAACAGGGAAGGAAGATCCTGCGAGCTACGCCAGCTCCCTGAAGACGAGCCCCTGGTCCGTGAAGTTCGATGGTTTGGCTTCGAAGCCTGCGACGTATACTCTGGAGGATATCCTCAAGCCCGTAACGCTCGAAGAGCGCATCTACCGCATGCGCTGCGTCGAGGGCTGGTCGATGGTCATCCCCTGGATCGGCTTTCCGCTGTCGGCTCTCTTGAAGCGCGTCGAACCGCTAGGCTCGGCCAAATATGTCGCCTTCGAAACGCTGGCGCGGCCCTCCGAAATGCGTGGGCAAAGGGGTTTCTTCCAGCCGCTCGACTGGCC
>JBAVVQ010000844.1:0-1743 GCA_049697375.1 Rhodomicrobium sp. | reverse complement strand
GTGCAATGCACATCGACCGGTTTGCCGATCAGCCCGAAGGGCGCCGAATAGGCGACGCCATCGATACAGACGTGATAGTCGCTCCCGAGTTTGAAGCGCCGCCAGCGGCCGATCTCGAAGGGTTCGCCGGGAAGCGTCTTCAGTTTCGGTTTCTCGTGTTCGGCGAAAAGACTGGCGCGGGTCTGCGCGCCGCGGGCGCTCAAGGGCCGGTTGTTCAGATCCTCGAGCGTTTCCGCGATGGCGGCATTCAGCGCGTCCAGGCCGAAAAAGGTGCGGTTGCGCAACGGCGCCAGCACCCATCGCTCGACCTGTTGCACCCCATTTTCCGCGAGCGGTTTATCCCGGGGATGGCGCACGCGGGCTGGGACAACGCCGATCCCGTAATGCCGCGCCAGCGCCAGATAAGACTGGTTCAAGACCGGATCGTAAAAGCTGGCGTGGGTGACGCCCGTCTTCAGATTGTCCGGCACGAGCTTGGGGACCGAGCCGCCCCAGGTGCCGCGCGACAATCAGGGTGAGACTCGTATTGCCTCATTCGAGAATATTCCTGAGCAGCGGTCGTTTGCCTCATTGGTAATGTTACCGTGGCTTCTCGGGGGCATTGCCGTCAGAACATTCTTTGGTTCGATCCGCGCCGCGAGCATTCTTCCGCCCCGATCAGCACAATACCCGCTGCCGTCAGGCGCAGCGGCTGTCAAGGACGGCCGCCTTCTTTGGCGGGCGCCCGAAGGGCTTGTCCTTGATAGACGCGAGCACGGCGGTAGTCTTTTAGCTGTCGGAGCGGAACCTGCGCGTTATATGGCTCGCTCTGGTTCGTTCTCGTATAAGCCGGCGTCCATGTGCGAAAGGCCCAAAACCAGATTATGCGCTATTTCGCCCCGCCAGATTTTCAAGCGGCGTTGCAGCGTTCGCAAGAGCTGGTCGGTATAGGCGTCGGGGTATTCTGTCTGGAGCCGCTCCAGCAATTCGCGTCCTGTCCGCCAGGGTTCCGCCTCGAACCAAGACCTTAATTGACCGGTCACCTGCGCAAAGGGGTCTGGCCGTCTCCTGCCGCGCTTTTGCGCCGCCTTCGGTCGCGCCGTCGGTCTGACTTCACCGTCCTTCCAGGCGGTCCGCAGACCGGCCAGAAATTCCTCTATCGAAGGCGCAGAGACCTCGAAGGTTACGCTAGAGCTGTCCGCGATATCGACGAGATGCTGCTGCGCTATTCGCATATCGCTCAAAAGCTGCACCGGGTCCAGGGCCGCTTGTAAACATTCCAAGCGGCGGCGCACGTCCTCAGGAGTGCGTCGATCCGCCAAAACCCGCTGACAGGGCGTGGCCGGAGCATGGTAGCGTTTGCGCACCCGGGCTCCATCGCGTTCCTTTCCGGACAGCTTGAACGACGGCTGAAAAAAGTTCACGAACAGCCTGACCGTCCGATAAAGCCGCGCCAAGGCTGCGGCCGCTGTTAACCCTTCAAGGCGCCGGTAGCCGACAATTCGGCGGACGACTGCTCCGTTTTTCTGTTCGACAAAGGCCTGATCGTTCTTGCGATAGGGGCGGCAGCGCGTGAATTCGATCCCGGCTCCCTGGCAATAATCTCGCACGGTCTCGTTCATGAAGACGCTGTCGTTGTCCGTGTCAAATCCGAGAAGATCGAACGGAAGAAGCTTGCGAAGCTCCGTCAGAACTTCGCTTAAAAGTCTCTGCTCGCGAACCAGCAACGGCGCGCACTCCGTCCACCCTGTGGCGACATCGGTC
>JBAVVQ010000843.1:0-1508 GCA_049697375.1 Rhodomicrobium sp. | reverse complement strand
TATGATCACCGAATTATACTCATGCCAAGTCAAATCAGTGGCACGGCGATAACTTTGTGTGAGTTATGTGCCGTCAAGCGTTCGCGGCCTCAACCCCGCTTCGCGCCGCGGATTGCGGTGGCGCCGGTTTCTGGCCCCTTTGGTCGGTTTCACTTTTCTCCAGTTTGCGGATACGCCGATGATGCGGCACCCATCCTTTCTGTTGCAGAACATCATCCCCCTGGTTTGACATGAGAGCTGCGCAGCGCCAAAAGCGAACACAAAATGGATCGGCGCCTCCCGAGCGTCCCGCCAGAGCTGTCCGCGGACGCTCAGCTGGTGCAGAGTGCGCTCCCACGAAATCCATGGCCTGCCCGAAGCTGGTACTCCGGCAAAGCGTCCGCTATAAGACCCGAAAGCAAACGTTGCCGCTCGAACAAATTTCGAGACCCGCCATTTCTGCAAACGGCCTAAACGAGCCTTTTGGGCTTAATTCATCCGTTGGCTTGCCAAGAGATGCTTGCTTCGTTACATCTCTTGACGGCGGTACGCCCCCAGAATTTTCTCTCGCACGGAGATGGAATTTTGCAGTCCAGCCGCTGCGGGGCTGACGGGATGCGCGCGCAGTTCCATGCCAGGGCTGTCTATTTCTTCTCATGCAGCGCGGCCGAGATCTCGATGTCGATCTCGTCCTTCACGAGGTAGCTCAAAGACGTCATATTGAACTCGCTTCGTTTCAGACGAGTCTTCGCAATCACGCGCGCGCGGCCGTTCGGCGGCGATGCTGCCTGAGCGTCTCCAAAACCGGCCCCCGCCTCAGGCTGGAACGCAACGTGCAGGATCACGGGGCGGGTGACGCCGTTCATGGTGAGATCGCCGTGGAACGCGGCGCGGTTCTCGCCAAGGGGTTTGACCGATCGGCTGGCGAAACGGATTTCCGGGAATACTCCCACGTTGAAGAAGCGGCTTCCCCTCAATTCCGATTCGAAAGCATTGGCGGTCAGGCTCGCCGTCTTGATGACGGCTTTGATGGAGCCTTGCTCCGGGGTGCGCCTGTCGAAATGAAACACGCCGTTCAGGTCCGTGAAGCGGCCTGATTGCGAGGCAAATCCGACATAATAGGTGAAGTTCACATTCGCGTGCTTGTTGTCGAAGCTGTAGATCCCCGCCGAGCACTGTCCGGCGAAGGCGGCTAGACTGGCCATGACAAAGATTGCGACAATTGGTGCTGTTGCTGAGCGAGACAAGTCCGTACCCCCCTTATGCAAGACTTCACGAACGCCATCGCACAACGATATTGCGGCGCTAATCTGGCCCTCTCCAAAATATGAAAACTTTCGCGAAGCCGCTAGTAAAGCGACCCTGCACAAACGCAAAAAAGGCCGGGCGAGGCCCGGCCTTTGGCGGAACGTTGTTCCTCCTTAGTGATTGGGGACTTCGAAGTGAGCCGCCTGCGCGCCGCCGAAGTTGAAATCGCCGTGGTTCAGGTTGAGGTGATCGAAGCTGATATTGCTGAAGTTGCTGTTCTC
>JBAVVQ010000842.1:0-2654 GCA_049697375.1 Rhodomicrobium sp. | reverse complement strand
AAAAAATCGACACCGTGTAAGAAGCCGGCGAAGAGAGGCGGATTGCCGAGCGGGGTCAGCGCACCACCGACGTTGCAGACCAGGACAATGAAAAAGATAACTACATGTGCCTTGTGGAGACGGCCTGTATTCGCATGGATCAGCGGGCGGACAAATAGCATGGCGGCCCCTGTTGTGCCAAGAATACTCCCCATCAGCGTACCGAGTAAGAGCACGACCGTATTCGCTAAGGGAGTGCCTCCCAGATTGCCCGTGATCAGAATGCCGCCTGCCACAGTGTAGAGGGTAAAAAGCAGCACGATAAAGCTTAGATACTCGCCGAGGATTGCGTGAATGGCAGCCGAGAACGCCGCATCCGTGCCATAGGCAATCGACAAGGAAACAATCGTCAGGATCATCCATGCCACGGCAATCTTGCCGTAGTGGCGGCGCCAGATTCCTGGGACAAGCAGCGGTCCCGCCGCGATTGAAAGCAAAATACCAACAAAGGGTAACGCCCAGGGCCACCCCATGGAACCGCCACCCAGCACCGCAGCCACATACATTGCGTGTCGCCCCCAAGCAAACTGAACCACGTGTTCTTATTGCGAGCACGGCACAATAGCCTCATGCTTTGGCGGCTGTGCCGGCGGCTCAAAGAGAGCGAAATATTCACTCTTGCCGCGCATCCACCCCCAATGCGTTTGCCGGAAGCCGAGGCTATGGAACTCGCAGAGCAGGAGAGCGCGCGGAGTTCCATGCTGTTCTGTTGGCTGATCGAGATCAATGACGGCGACGCGGGCGCCTGGGCGGAGTGCGGATAGCAGATTAAAGAGCAGGCCATAAGGCTGGGCCACTTCGTGGTACATGTGTACCATTAGGACAAGGTCAACGGAACGGACTGGCAGGCGTGGGTCGTGCGGCTCACCGAGCACGAGCGTCACATTGTCCAGATGCTGTTGGCTAACCCGTCGCTGAAGCTTCCACAAAGTGGCAGGCACCACATCTTCGGCCAGAACGCGGCCGGTTGGACCGAGCCGCTTTGCTAGCCGGACCGTATAGTAACCTGCGCCGGCCCCTAGGTCGGCAACCGTCATGCCGGGACCTACGCCGAGAAAATTCATGATCTGTTCAGCCTCGCCATCCTGGTCGCGGGCTTCCTCAGTTGCCCATTCCTCGGCCACAATCCCGGCGACCGGCCGGCGCGGCAAAGGAAAAAATTGCGCTGGCACGCCCGGCGGTCAAAGCGGCCTGATTTGCGAAGCCTGTTCGGTCTCTTGCCCGGGAGATGCGGAAGATGACCCGAGAAGCAGGACCGCAAACAATAGAAATCGCGCTTGGCAAGAGGCGCATATAGCTGCCGGGAGCATGATCGGCATCTCCTGTGTTATTGATCCGGCCCTGTGAAGTCTCTATGCGGCATACTTCGCTCTCGGGTCTTGGAAGTAGGCGCGCACCCTGCTGGGTGATTTTTCGATCATGGTCATGTGGTCCTCGGCGGCGGCTTTCGGTTTTGATTTCGTCCGCACAGGGACCTTGGCTCCGATAGCGTGCTTCATATCGGCGTTCAGGCGCTCGTCCGGGTTCAGTTCCGGCGCATAGCTCGGCAGATAGAAGACCTCGATCCGGTCCGTACGCTCGGCGACCCAGTCTTTCACCGGCTTCGAATGATGAGCGCGGAGATTATCGAGGATCAAAAAGACCTTTTTCGTCGCATCCTTGATCAGAGCCTCGAGAAACTCGATCAATCGATCCGCGTTGAAGGCGCCGTCGATAATCATCCAGCGCGCTTCCCCTTTGTTGGTCACGGTCGAGATCATCGACAGTTTCTGCCGCGAGCCCGGCGCAAGCGTGACGGGCGTCTCTCCCTTTGGAGCGTAGCTGCGGCCGCGACTATGGGTGTTGACCAGTGCCGTCTCGTCGCACCAATGGATTTGGCCGCCCTCCGCCTTGGCCTTTGCCGCGATGGCCAGGATACTATTCGTCGAGCCACTTCTTGACCGCTTCAGGGCTTTGCTCATAGGCGCCTCCCGCTTCGTAAAGATCGATCGCCGTGCGCACGGCGGGCCAGCTCAAGCCGGACAGCTCGACGATCTGCAACACGCCACAGCGCTTCCTGTGCAGACGGATAACTTGCTTGCACCGTTCATGCAGCGCGGCAAGGCTTTGAGTGCGTGCATCATTCTCCCTCATGCGAAATCGATGCGCCGCTTCGCAAGCGTGATCAAGGCATCAGCGTGCCGGGTCAAATAATCCCCTCATTCAGCGCGTTATTTTGGTGGCATAGGTGGAGCTACTGTCATCCCTCGCCAGAGCGAACAGGGCTGGTAATACGCAAAAATTCTGAGATTCTCAATCGACACCGGCTTGCCACTGTTTAGCGGGAGAGCCCTCCGAATCCGTCAAGATGCATCCTGCTTTCAACATTGTGCCGATCGTTTTGCTGGCATTTGGCGTTGGCTTTGCGACTCAACGCGGCAGTATCTGCGGATTACTAGCCGCCCGCCAGTTTGCCGAGACGGGAAGAATAAGCCGTCTCGCTGCCTTCGTCACTGCATCCCTATGGGCTCTTGTCCTTACCGTGCCGCTGTGCTGGCTCACTGGTAATGTCGCGGTCCTCAGCCCCTCGTTCGAGGTTTCGGCCGCTGCTATCCTGGGCGGCGCACTTTATGGCC
>JBAVVQ010000841.1:0-12204 GCA_049697375.1 Rhodomicrobium sp. | reverse complement strand
TCGCCAAACTTCAGGCGCCCGGTTTTCCGGCGCAATAGCCGCGCCTATGAAAGCGCCTGGGCAACTGTCAACGGTCCCCCACAGAACAGCACACGCCGGTCATGACGCTGGTGAGATATGCGGGCTAACCGCCTGACCGGGCTTATTTGCCCGACTCAATCTCGACCACAGCTGCTTCCATCAAATCAACAAGCTTGGCCTTCAAGGACCGTTCGCTGACCGACGCGCCCTTCGCCTTAAGGTCTGCAAGTACGGCTTCGATAATTGCGCTGTCTCCCGGATGCGCCAAATCTGCGCGGACGACCTGTTTGGCGTAGTCTTCGGCGGCGGCGCCGGTCAGACCCAACTGCCCAGCAACCCACGCGCCGAACCGCCTGTCGCGGCGCGCTTTGGCTTTGAAGCGCAACTCCTCATCGTACGCAAATTTCGCCTCGTAAGCCTGCTCGCGTTCGTCGAATGTTGTCATCTCGCGTGCAACCTCCATGGACTGCCGGAAAGGGTCTTTAATCGAGACCCCAGCGGAGCCATCTTCCGGTGTAAACTTTGCACGAATATTATACCATGGATAGCGTCCATTTGCGCTGCGTCAACAAGGCTTTTTCGGCTAATGCTTAAAGCCACCGAGAGGGAGGTAGGTTGGTTGGCCGCATTCAGATTCAACGGAAGCGCGGGCCGCAGTTTTGCGGGAACGCGTGACAATGACGCAAATTTGCGCTTGAAGTACGATCTAAGCCACATCCGCGTTGCTTATTTCCTTCACAAGAAGGGGGTTTCCCAATGAATAACCGCCGTCGCCGCATCTATGAAGGAAAGGCGAAGGTCCTTTATGAAGGGCCGGAACCCGGCACGCTCATTCAGCACTTCAAGGACGACGCGACTGCGTTCAACGCCAAGAAGCATGAGCGTTTTGAGGGGAAGGGCGTTTTGAACAATCGCATTTCCGAGTATATTTTCAGCCGCCTCAACGAGATTGGCGTGCCAACGCACTTCATCCGCCGCCTCAATATGCGCGAGCAGCTTATTCGCGAGGTGGAGATCATTCCTCTCGAGGTCGTGGTCCGCAACGTGGTGGCGGGATCGCTGTGCGAGCGGCTTGGCCTCGAAGAGGGCATGCCGCTGCCCCGGTCGATCATCGAATTCTACTATAAAGCCGACAAGCTAAACGATCCCATGGTGACGGAGGAGCACATTACGGCCTTTGGCTGGGCCGCGCCGCAAGAGATCGACGAGATGATGGCGCTGGCGCTTCGCATCAACGATTTCATGACCGGCCTGTTTCTCGGGATCGGGATCCGGCTCGTGGACTTCAAGGTTGAGTTCGGACGCATCTATGAGAACAACGAACAGATGCGCATCGTGCTTGCCGATGAGATCAGCCCGGATAGCTGCCGTCTTTGGGATATCGAAACCAAGGACAAACTCGACAAGGATCGCTTCCGCCGCGACCTGGGAGGCTTGCTCGAAGCCTATTCGGAAGTCGCCAAGCGTCTTGGCATTCTTGTGGAGAATCCGGCGCCTAAACCGAAAGGGCCGGTGCTTGTGCAATCGAAATAGGTTAGGCCGATCAGGAGCGTGGAGGCGGGCGCGATGAAGGCACGCATCACGGTTATGTTGAAGAACGGGGTGCTTGATCCACAAGGGCGGGCGATCGCGAACGCCCTTCATTCGCTCGGCTTCAACAATGTGGAGGACGTGCGCCAGGGCAAGCTCATCGAGGTGCAACTGAAGGCGGTGGACGAAGCCTCAGCGAAGGGCGAACTCGACGCCATGTGCCGCCAGCTTCTTGCGAACCCCGTCATTGAAAATTACCGCGTGGAGTTGTTGTGAAAAGCGCCGTCATCGTCTTCCCCGGATCGAATTGCGATCGCGATGTCGCGGTGACGCTCGAAGCGGTCACGGGAAAGAAACCCGCCATGGTCTGGCACGGCGAAACGTCCGTGCCCTCTGTGGATCTGATCGTCCTGCCGGGCGGGTTTTCCTATGGCGACTACCTTCGCTCGGGCGCCATGGCCGCTCATTCGCCGATCCTGCGCGCGGTCAGCGCCGAAGCGAAACGCGGTGTGGCGGTTCTCGGCATTTGCAACGGATTTCAGATTCTGACCGAAGCAAGCCTTTTACCCGGCGCGCTCACGCGCAACGCCTCGCTTCATTACATCTGCCGCGATGTTGGGCTGAAGGTGGAGAGAACCGACACGCCCTTCACGAATGCCTATGCTCCCGGCGAGCAGGTCACAATGCCGATTGCGCACAAGGATGGCGCCTACTTCGCCGACGAGGATACGCTCGATCGGATCGAGGGCGAAGGGCAGGTCGTGCTGCGATATTCGGCGAGGCCCGAAACCGGGGACAGCGGTAATCCCAATGGCTCCCGCCGCCACATTGCTGGCGTGCTTGACCGCACCCATCGTATCATGGGCCTCATGCCCCATCCCGAGCGCGCCGCCGATGCCGCCCTTGGCGGCACGGATGGCCGCCGACTGTTCGAGTCGCTAACAAGTGGGTTGAATTGATTAAGGCGTTGCAGATCTGGCGTTTTAGGGTCAAACGGTTCTAGCGAAAGGATCGCCATATGGGTTTCGACGACGAAGTTGATGAGGTAAAACGCGAAATGCAGACCGCCAAGCTCGACCCGCAGGCGAGGCGTGAGACCGCAGGCAAGCTTTGCCAGCGTTTGAAGGAGCAGATCAACAGCAAGCGCCTGGACTTCGCGGTCAGCGAGGACAACGGTGATCCTATCGTTCAGATCAAGTACCA
This sequence comes from Rhodomicrobium sp., assembly GCA_049697375.1. Taxonomy (GTDB): domain Bacteria; phylum Pseudomonadota; class Alphaproteobacteria; order Rhizobiales; family Rhodomicrobiaceae; genus Rhodomicrobium. Next base: position 9,450 of record JBAVVQ010000841.1, on the reverse strand, counting down.
GCCGGACAATGAGACACTCGCTTCCGTCTATGTCAACGAGGATGGCAGCATCACCTTCCAGGCCGCCGGCGCAACCGACGAAGCCGAGGAAGAAGACGAGGATGCGGGCTATTTCCCGAGCTATGTCGAGTACATGGACGAGGAGGAATTCCTCGAAGATGCCTATGACATGCTGAAAGTCGGCATTGCGGAATACGAACTTGACCGCGAGCAGCGGTCCTCCTAGGCGCATCGCCATGGCCGGGTCAGCCGGCCATCAACAACCATCATAATGTTAGAGGGTATGAGTTCCTCGTCTCCTGAGAATCCCGTCATTGCGACCGAAGAGCTGGCTGTGGCGCATCGCATGGCGCCAGAGGAGTTCCGGCTTGCCTGTGAGAAGTTGGGGCGTGCGCCTAGCTTGACTGAACTCGGCATTATTTCGGTGATGTGGTCCGAGCATTGCTCCTACAAATCCTCCCGCGTCTGGTTGAAGAAGCTGCCGACGCAGGCGCCGCACGTTATCCAGGGGCCTGGTGAGAATGCTGGCGTCATCGATATCGGCGATGGGCAGGCTGTGATTTTCAAGATGGAAAGTCACAATCATCCGTCCTTTATCGAGCCCTACCAGGGTGCTGCGACCGGCGTCGGAGGCATCATGCGCGATGTCTTCACCATGGGCGCGCGTCCCATCGCAATGCTGAATGCGCTGCGGTTCGGATCGCCTGACCACCCCAAAACACGTCATCTCGTGGCAGGCGTCGTTGCGGGGATCGGCGATTATGGGAACTGTGTGGGGATTCCGACGGTTGGCGGCGAGACCAACTTCGACGCGCGCTTCGATGGCAACATCCTCGTGAACGCGATGTGCGTCGGGCTCGCCAACGCCGATCGCATCTTCTATTCGGCGGCGTCCGGCGTAGGCAATCCTGTCGTTTACGTGGGGTCGAAGACGGGCCGCGACGGCATTCACGGCGCCACAATGGCGTCCGCGGAATTCGACGAGGAGACCGAAGAGAAGCGTCCCACCGTGCAGGTTGGCGATCCGTTTACGGAAAAGCTTGTGCTCGAAGCCTGCCTCGAACTCATGGCCGAAAATGCGATCCTTGCGATCCAGGATATGGGCGCGGCGGGTCTCACCTCCTCTTCTGTCGAAATGGCGGCGAAAGGCGGCTCCGGCATCGAGATCGATCTCGACTGCGTTCCGCAGCGCGAAGACGGCATGACCGCGTACGAGATGATGCTCTCCGAAAGCCAGGAGCGCATGCTCATGGTGCTGAGGCCCGGCTCGGAGGCGCTTGCGGAGCGCATTTTCCGCAAGTGGGAGCTCGATTTTGCGATCATCGGAAGGACGACGGATACAGGGCGCTTGACGATCAAGCACAAGGGCTTTGTTCAGGCTGACTTGCCGACCGCCATGCTTTCCGATGAGGCCCCGGTTTACGATCGGCCGATCGCGCCGAAGGCAAAGGCGAATGTTGTCAGCGCGGAAGATATTCCTGCGCCGAACAGCCTCTCCCACGTTCTGCTTTCGCTCATGGGTTCACCGCATCTCGCCTCGCGCCGCTGGATCTGGGAGCAATACGACCACATGGTCATGGGCGACACGATGGTGAGGCCTGGCTCCGATTCCGCCGTCGTGCGCGTGCACGCCACCAACAAGGCGCTGGCGTTGACGTGCGATGTGACCCCGCGCTATTGCGCCGCCGATCCATTTGAAGGCGGGAAGCAGGCCGTCGCCGAAGCTTGGCGAAATATTACCGCTTCGGGGGGGAAGCCGCTGGCGTTGACGGACTGCATGAATTTCGGCAATCCCGAGCGCCCTGAAATTATGGCCGAGTTTGCGGCTTGCATCGAAGGGATGGCGGAGGCTTGCCGGGCGTTCGATTTCCCTGTCGTATCGGGAAATGTCTCGCTCTATAACGAAACGAACGGGATTGCGATCCCGCCGACGCCAGCCATCGGCGGCGTGGGCCTGATCGCCGATAGCGGGCGCGTCGCCACGCTGGCTCTCAAGCCCCAAGATGAAGTCATCATTCTCCTTGGGTCGGAGGCCGGCCATCTTGGGCAGTCGCTTTACCAGGAATACGCGACAGGGCGGTTCCAGGGCGCTCCGCCGCCGGTCGATCTTGCCGCCGAGCGGAAGACAGGTGATTTCGTCCGAAGGCTTGTCGAGACGGGAATAACGGCCACTGTCCATGATATTTCCGATGGCGGTCTTCTGGTGGCGCTCGCTGAAATGGCCCTGGCCGGGCGGAGCGGGTTTCGTTATGCGCATGCCTCGCATCTTCCCTGGCACGCTGAGGCTTTCGGGGAGGATCAGGGGCGGTTTCTTGTCGCTGTCAGCAAACGCGACGTCGAAAACCTCATCAAGGAGGCTAGGGCGGCCGGGGTGGCAGCACGCATTGCCGCTCATATCGAAGGCAACGAAATTGTGATTTCCGGCGAGGATAAGCTTAGCTTAAGCACTCTTCGCAAGGCGCACGAAGAATGGCTTCCAAATTATATGGGAACGATGGCCTGACGGGTGTCGCGTTTCCATATGTTGCGCTCAAAGGTCCTCCGCCTGTACTCTTCCTAAGATACGAAGGATAACCGTCATGCCTATGACTCCCAAGGAAATCGAGCGCCTAATCAAGGAGCGATTGCCTGACGCCGAAGTAACGATCGAGGATCTCGCGGGCGATGGCGATCACTACGCCGCAACGGTGGTCTCTTCCGCCTTCAAGGGCAAAACAAGAGTTCAACAGCATCAGCTGGTCTATGAGGCTTTGCGCGGAAACATGGGCGGCGCTTTGCATGCGCTTGCACTTCAAACGAAGACGCCGGAAGCCACTTCTTGAGTAATTGGCGCTTGTAATCTCGGCGGGCGGGCGCATGTAACACCGGATTTAAGGAGAAGAGTGAATGAGCGAGCAGAACGTACAAAACTGGATCAGAGATCAAGTCACCACGAACGACGTGGTGCTCTTCATGAAAGGGAACAAAGATTTTCCCCAGTGTGGATTCTCAGGCCGCGTGACACAGATTCTGAACTTTATTGGCGTTGACTACAAAGATATCAATGTCCTGGAAAATGACGACGTGCGCGAAGGCGTCAAGGCCTACACGAACTGGCCAACGATCCCGCAGCTCTATGTAAAGGGCGAATTCCTCGGCGGCGCCGATATCATCACCGAGATGTTTCAGTCTGGTGATTTGCAGACGCTCTTCAACGAAAAGAGCATTCCCACCAATAAGACGCGCGCCGTTGCCTAAGGCGCGAACTCCAACTCAGAATCCCCATAAATGAGCCTTGCTTCACCAGGAGCGAGGCTTTTTCTTTTTTGATCCTTCAGGCTTCGAGGAGAAAAGCTCCATTCAACCGGAGATGTCGGGTCGCCAGGCAGACGCAGGCTTTGGAGCTTCTGTTTTCGGTTCTCGCACGATCTTGGCCAGTTTCAGGAGCGCATCACGAATGCCAGCCCCGGAAACAGCCGAAAGCAAAAGCGGCTTTTTTCGCGCCGCCTTCTGAAGCTCGGCCGCCTTGCGCGCGGTTTCCTCTGAAGTGACAGCGTCGCATTTGGACAGCGCCACAATTTCACGTTTGCGATTTAGATTCGCGCCATAGGCCTTCAACTCATCACGCACCGTGCGATACGCATGGACGACGTCAGGTTCGGTGACGTCCACGAGATGAAGCACCACGCGGCACCGCTCGATGTGACCAAGAAAGCGGTCGCCGATCCCCGCTCCCTCGTGCGCCCCCTCAATCAGACCTGGAATGTCTGCGAGCACGAAATCTGTGTCCCCGGCTTTGACCACGCCGAGGTTCGGATGAAGAGTGGTGAATGGGTAATCCGCGATCTTCGGCTTTGCGGCGCTGACCGCCGCGAGATAAGTGGATTTGCCGGCATTCGGTAACCCAATAATGCCCGCATCCGCGATGAGCTTAAGACGGAGCCATATGGTCCTCTCAATGCCTGGCTGCCCGGGATTCACCCGGCGCGGCGCGCGATTTGTCGACGACTTGAAATGTGCGTTCCCAAAGCCGCCATTTCCGCCCGCGGCAATCAACGCTCGCTGCCCCGGCTCGACGAGGTCGGCAAGGAGAGTCTCGTTGTCCTCGGCAAAGACCTGGGTTCCCGGTGGAACCTTCAACACAGCATCGTCGCCTGCGCCGCCGGTCCTGTTGGCGCCCATCCCGTGCTTGCCGTTGCCGGCGTTGAAATGTTGCTGATACCGGAAGTCGATCAGCGTGTTGAGATTGGAGACACACTCGACCTGCACATCCCCGCCCCGGCCTCCATCGCCGCCGTTGGGACCTCCGAACTCGATAAATTTTTCCCGCCGGAAGGAGAGGCAGCCATTCCCGCCGTCTCCCGAGCGAATATAGACTTTTGCTTGATCTAAGAAGCGCATAAAACGCAATTAAGATAACTTGCGCTCCAACGCAAGCAATCCCCTGCCGGTAATTTGGAAAGCCCTTAATAAGGGGACAGCCACCAAGTTCGCCGACTATTCAGAGCGCTCGAGATTCACTGCCTTTGGACCTTTGCCCTTTGGATCGGGTTGCGTCTCGTAGGTCACGCGCATTCCCTCATCGAGCATCCCCACTCCTGAACGTTCGACTGCGGAAATGTGAACGAACACATCTTTCCCGCCCTCGTCCGGTGTGATAAAACCAAAGCCCTTCGCCTGATTGAAAAACTTGACCGTTCCGGTCTGGCGCATGGGATAGCACTCCTCTTCCCCAACGAAAAAAACATGGCCGCTAGACCATGTTTTGGCTTACGCAGGCATAACAGGTATCGGGGGAAGACATGCGCACCTTTTTGCCGCGAGCTGCGGCTTATTCTCAACGCGTAGTTCCACGGGGTCCGATAGTTTGCCCGAGTGGGGCGGATTATGCGCGATCGTGGCTATTTCGTAAAGAGCTTAGCTATAGGTTTTCAAACAGTTCACGTGCTCCGACTTATTGGTGATGCAAGAAGGCCTCAGTGACCTATGGAAGTGGCTGGCTGGAGTTTCTACCTTCCTTTGCCCCTGCGCTTAGCCGGCAGGTTTTGACTGGCCCGCGGCGCGACTGCGTTCCATTGCGAGGGTCTCCAGGGCTTGATCTCTGTCTCTTTGGGTCTTCTCCAGGGCGTCGTTCGACTTGTCCAGGGCGTCATGGGCTTCGCGCGCGGCTTGCTCGGCATTTGCCAGCGCGTTCTGGACCTGGGACAGGCGCTCGCCCGTAGCCTTGGCGGTTTGCTCGGCTGCATCCCGTGCCGTTTGCTCTTCAGCCAGCTTTGCGGAGACAGCTTTTGCGTCTTTCTCAGCCACCTGCCGGGCGCGCTCTTCCGACGCAAGCTTGTCCCGTAAGGATTGGATCTCCTTTTCGGCCTTCTCGCGTGTCTCGATCAGAAGCTGGGATTGCTGCTCCACTGTCTTGGCGGCTTGCCGGTAATGGTAGGCAAACAAGACGGATGCAACAGCCAGGGCGGCGATGATGACGTTGCGGACCATGGTGTCCTCCGGGGCGGAGCGGCGAAAGGAAAGACTCAAAGAGAGCAGCCGCTCCTTATCATAACCGCTTAATACCGATTATGGCATATGAGCCGGCGAAATTACCTTTTCGCACCGATGTGGTATTGGTGCAAAGTAGGCTTCCCCCTAAGGGAAGAGTGGCAGCTGTTGGAGGCCAGCGCTTTCTGGGAAATCGAACATAAGGTTGAAGTTTTGAACGGCTTGGCCCGCCGAGCCCTTCACCAAATTGTCGATGGCCGAAATGACGATCGCGCGTCCTGGAATACGGTCGGCATAAACGCCCAGCATGCAGTAGTTCGATCCTCGCACGAATTGCGTTGACGGGAGCGTTCCATTGGGCGCGAGCCGTACGAATGGCGCGCCTGCATATTTCTCGCCGAGCGCGGCCGCCAGATCCCCGGGTTTATGCTTTTCTTTGAGCCGGACATACGCGGTCACGAGCTCGCCGCGGCTCATCGGAACGAGATGCGGCGTGAAATTCACAATGACGCTTTCGCCTGCAGCCGATGAAACTTCTTGTTCGATCTCGGGCGCGTGGCGGTGACTCGCGACGCTGTAAGGGGACAGGCCTTCTCCCGCTTCAGAGAACAGGATGTTCTGCTTGAGCGAGCGCCCAGCTCCCGACACGCCCGACTTTGCATCGATGATGATGTCGCTGGCGTCGATGAGCTTGGCGCTGACGAGCGGCAGGAGCGCGAGCAGCGCCGCAGTCGGATAGCATCCCGGGCAGGCGACGAGTCGCGCGGCCGCGATTTGTTCGCGGTAAAACTCCGTCAGTCCGTAGGCTGCATCCTGGACGAGATGAGGCGCGACATGCTGGCGGCCGTACCATTTTGCATATGCGCCGGTGTCTTTGAGGCGGAAATCGGCCGACATATCGATGATTTTGACGCTTCCCGGCAAGGTCACGATGATGTCCTGGGCGGTTCCATGCGGAAGCCCACAGAATACGGCATCGCAAGTCGACCAGTCCGCATCCTCAGCTTTGACGAGGGGCGGCGCCTGGATGAACCCAAGATGAGGGAACACGTCGGAAAGAGGCTTGCCCGCATGCGTGTTGGCCGCGAGCAAGGTGATTTCCATATGGGGATGGCAGGCGGCAAGCCGAATAAGATCGGCGCCTGTATAGCCGCTGGCGCCGATAACTCCAATCTTGACTTTCCCCCGTCCCGCATCCGCAGGCATCGCCCGTATCCGCTAGCGTTTCGAGAACTGGAAGCTGCGGCGCGCTTTCGCCTTGCCGTATTTCTTACGCTCGACGACGCGCGGGTCGCGGGTCAGGAAGCCTTCTTTTTTCAGAAGGGAACGAAGTGCAGGCTCGTAATAGGTTAAGGCCTTTGATAGTCCGTGGCGCACCGCGCCAGCTTGACCAGAGAGACCTCCGCCGGAGACAGTCACTACGACGTCGTACTGGTCAGCCCGGTTGGCGGTCACGAGCGGCTGCTTCAGGATCATCTGGAGCACCGGCCGCGCAAAATACGCCTCGTGGTCCTTTTCGTTGACGGTGATCTTGCCGTGTCCGGGCTTAACCCATACGCGTGCGACGGCGTTCTTTCTTTTGCCGGTCGCGTAAGCACGCCCGTGGGCATCGAGCTTCTGCACGTGGACCGGTCGCGACCGGTCTTCGGCCGCGGGAGCGCCAGCGCCCTTATCCAGGCTCGAAAAAGATTTTGTACCTGCCTCAACCATTAGCGAGCCCTCGCTACATTTTTGGAATTCATGGCGCGAACATCGAGCTTTTCCGGATTTTGCGCCGTATGCGGGTGCTCGGGCCCGGCATAAATGCGCAGATTTGTCATCTGCTTGCGGCCGAGAGGGCCGCGCGGAACCATGCGCTCCACGGCCTTCATGAGAACACGCCCCGGGAATTTGCCGCCAAGGATTTCGAAAGGACGGCGCTCCTTAATGCCGCCGGGATGGCCGGTGTGCCGGTAGTAGACTTTGTCTTGTGTCTTGTTGCCGGTGAAGACGATCTTCTCGGCGTTGATGACCACCACATTGTCGCCGTCGTCCATGTGGGGCGTGTAGGTGGGCTTATGCTTGCCGCGCAGGCGATTTGCGATGATCGTCGCCACGCGTCCAACGACAAGGCCGTCTGCGTCGATCAAGATCCACTTCTTCTCGATCTCTGATGGTTTTGCGGAATAGGTTTTCATCGTGTGTCCGGTTTGAGCCCGAGGCTCCAATGAAAAAAGGGCCGCACGGCCCGTTCTCGAAAAGAGATAAATGAGTAAACCATGCCTGTCAACATGCGTTGGTTATCAATTCTCAAACAAAAACAGTGAAATAAAATAAAGGTATTATAATACGGCTAGTGGGGGGCCATGATACCTCAATAATGTGGCAGGGAGTAACGCCGGTTCCGTGATTTGACCAAGATTTGGGGCAATGAGAGCGGCTGCGAAGCGGTCGGATGACCGAGCGGAAGGACTCACCAGCATGGCCGATTTTAAGAAACGTTGCGGACTTATTTTATTTGGCCTTGCGGCCGCTGTCCTGTCGACGATTGGTTCAGCGGCTGCGAGGGATGTGGCGCTCACCCAGGACAATGTCACACGGTTCCTAGGGTCTTTCTCGGAAATGCGCGCCATCGCCTTGAGCGAGGGGATGAAAGCTGGCATGGACGCGGAAACCACGAAAAATCCTGTCGGCGTCATCGTCAAGGCGATCAAATCGAGTAAACTGCAAGGCCTGGCGCAAGACACTGCGGTGAGGTACGGTTTTATAGACATTAAGGAATGGTCCGAGACCGGAAAAGCTATCGGGCAGGCCTATCTTTTCCTCACGGCGGCCCCGGCGCGCGGCATCGCGAGGGAAGCGCTCGACAAGAACAAGGATGCGGCGATCACGCAGCTGGAGAAACTTGGCCTTCTGAACGAAAAGCAGAAGGCGCGTCTGAAGGAAAACCTCGAGGATCTCAGCGATCAGCTCGCGCGCGAGCCTCCGCCGCAGAACGTGGCCGTCGTGCAAGAAATGAAGCCGGATATCGACGCGGCTGTGAAACTTGGCCTTAACTGAGGTATCCTGGCGTGAAGGGAAATCGCGAATGGACACCTCCAGGCCGCAAGAGACACACCATAATTCGGCGCCGCTGATTGAGAAACAGCGGGGCGCTGCCTGCATCCTGACGCTGAACAGACCTTCGGCGCGCAACAGTCTCTCGCTCGATCTCATCGCCGCGCTGCATGACGCCATCGGCCGTGCGGGCGCGATGGCCGAGGTGGCGGCGGTCATTATCACTGGCGCGCCCCCCGCATTTTGCGCGGGTCATGATCTCAAGGAGATGACCGCTCGCCGGCGGGATCCCGATGGTGGCCGCACATTCTTCGAGCAAACGATGCGGAGCTGTTCCGCACTCATGCGAGCCATCATCGCGTGCCACAAGCCGGTGATCGCCGCTGTGAACGGCATCGCGACGGCGGCGGGGTGCCAGCTCGTGGCGAGCTGCGATCTTGCCATTGCGGGGGAAAGCGCTCAGTTCGCGACGCCCGGCGTGAACATCGGCCTCTTCTGCTCGACCCCCATGGTGGCGCTGTCTCGCAATGTCTCGCGCAAAGCCGCGATGGAGATGCTGCTGCTTGGCGACATGGTCCCCGCTGCGAAGGCGAAGGAACTCGGGCTTGTAAACTGGGTCGTCCCGGACGCGGACGTGCTTTCTGGCGCCATCGAAGTAGCGGACGAGATCGCGAACAAGTCGCCGCTTACGCTCGCAATCGGCAAGCAGTCCTTCTACCGTCAAGCCGAGATGACGCTGGCTGAAGCGTATGACTACACCGCCTGCGTCATGGTCGAGAACATGCTGGCCCGCGACGCCGAAGAGGGCATCGGCGCGTTCCTTGAGAAGCGCGCGCCACATTGGACCGGCTCGTAGGCTCTAGCCCGGATATCTCACGAGAGATAGGTGCATCGGGGCTCTGAATCAGCGAAAGTTCTTCTGCAACAAAGGCTTCGGCTAGAGCA
>JBAVVQ010000840.1:0-3346 GCA_049697375.1 Rhodomicrobium sp. | reverse complement strand
TATCCTTTCCGGTTCCCTGAAAGCGAGCTTTCAGCTCGTGAATCGCCGAGTAGACGTAAGGGACGACGAAAAGGGTCGTGAGCGTTCCGACCAGAAGGCCGCCGATCACGGCGCGCGCCAAAACGGAGTTCTGCTCCTCGCCAGGGCCGCCGATAGCCATCGGAAGCATGCCGACAACCATCGCGCCCGCCGTCATCAGCACGGGGCGAAGACGCGTCCTGCCAGCCTCGCAGGCGGCTTGTTCGGGAGGCACGCCTTGAAGCAGCCGTTCCCTCGCGAACGTCACGAGCAGGATCGAATTTGCGGACGCGACGCCGATGGCCATGATTGCGCCCATGAGGGAAGGAACGCTCAAGGTCGTCCCCGTGATGAAAAGCATGATGATGATGCCGCAACCCGCGCCGGGAAGGCCGAGGATGACGGCGAGCGGGTCGATGAAATCCTGAAAGTTCACGACCATCAGCAGGTAGACGAACACCGCCGCGAACAGAAGGCCGATGGTGAAGCGGTTGAAGGCCGATTCCATGCTCGCCGCCTGGCCGAGAAGGGACATTGTGTTGCCCGGCTTCAGCTTCGGCTGCAGGTCGCCGATGACCTTGTTGATGTCCGAGGCGACGCTGCCGAGGTCACGGTCGGAAACGCTGGCGTAGATATCGTAAACAGGCGCGACGTTGTTGTGGTTGATGACCGACTGGATATAGCGCCGCGACATGCGGGCGACATTGCCAAGCGTGTTCGGAATTGGAGAGACGGCGCCCCCCGATGCGTTCGTGATCGACGTATTGAGCAGATCGTTCACGGTGGACATCTGCCGCTCCGGCGTCTGAACGGCGAGGTAGTAGGGAATGCCCTGCTTCGGATCGATCCAGAAATTGGGGTAGACCTGCTCGGACGAGCTGAGGCTGATCGTGAGATCGTTCACGATCTGCTGGGTCTGAAGGTTCAGGTTTTGCGCGCGCGTCCGGTCTATTGTGAAATAAAGATTCGGCGCGTCAAGCTCCTGCTGCATATGGGCATCGACAACGCCCTGTATGTTCGCAAGCCGCTTTTGCGCTTCCTTTGCAAGCTCGACATTGTTCGGATCTCGGCCTTGGATCTGCAGGTCGATCTGGGTCGGCACGCCGAAATTCAAAATCTGCGTCACCATGTCGGCCGGCTGGAAATAAAGGAGCAGGCCGGGGAACGCTTCCGGCAGCCCCTGGCGCAGCGTCCTGATGTAATCCTGCGTGGGGCGGTGGTTCTCTTTCAGCGCGACCTGGATGATGCCGTCATTGACCCCGATGATAGTGTTGTCGGAGAAGGCGAGGTTATAGAGCCGCTGAGGGATGCCGATATTGTCGAGGATGAGCTCGCGTTCCGAAGCCGGGATGACGCCGCGAATATAGTCTTCGATCTGCTGAAAATACTTCTCCGTGTCTTCGATGCGTGTGCGGCCCGGAGCGCGGACATGAAGCTGGATAAGCCCCGCGTCCACAGTCGGGAAAAAGTCGCGGCCAACATAATAGGACAGAACGCCCGCCGTCCCGAAGACGAAGACGCCGATAAGGGGGACGATGAAGCGGTGGTTGATGAAACCATGCAGCACCCAGGTATAGAAGCCGCGGAAGCGCTCGAAGCGGTCGTTGAAACCCCGCTGAAAGCGGCCGAAAAAGCCTGGATTGTCATGGCCGTGGTTGAGGTATTCCGCACGCAAAAGGGCGCGGTTGATGATCGGGACAAGCGTCCGTGAAATGACATAGGACGCCAGCATCGCGAACACGACCGCATAGCCTTGCGGCGTGAAGAGATAGCGCGGAGCGCCTTCCAGGAAGACGACCGAGACAAAGACGCAAGAGATCGCAAGCGTCGAAACGAGCGTCGGCAGCGCGATCCCCGCCGCGCCTTCCTCGATGCCCTTGTCGTACTCCATCCCCTCGTCGAGAACCCTGTGTGTGTTCTCGATTGTGACCGTGGAGTCGTCCACCAGGATGCCGACGGCCAGCGCCAGGCCGCCAAGCGTCATTGTGTTGATGGTCTCGCCCAGCGCGCTCAACACCGCAATCGAGGTCAGGATCGAGAGGGGGATCGAAATCAAAACGATGAGCGTCGATCGCCAGCTTCCAAGGAAAACCAGGATCATGAGTCCGGTCAGTCCCGCTGCGATGGCGCCTTCACGCAAGACCCCGTCAATGGATGTGGTCACGAAGACCGATTGATCGAAAAGCTCCTTGATTTCCATTCCCGGCGGCGCCGCGGCGCGGATCGTGGGGAGCGCCGCCTTGACGCCGTTCACAACGTCGACCGTGGAAGCGTCGCCGTTCTTGATGACGGTTAGCAGCACACTCCGCTTGCCGTCGGCTCTCACGATATTCTGCTGCACGGCCCAGGCGTCGCGCACATGGCCGACATCGCGCAGGTACACCGTCGCGCCATTCACCCGCTTAATCGGAATGTTGTTGAGCTGCTCGACCGTCGAGGGCTGCGAGTTCACGCTCACAATATATTGGTGGCTGCCGATCTTCGCGTCGCCGGCTGGCACTGTGAGGTTCTGGGCGTTGACGGCGTTCGTAACATCTGTCGGCGTCAATCCCTGAGCGAGCAGCGCCGAGGGGTCGATATCCACCATGATCTGCCGGTATTTGCCGCCATACGGCGTGGGAAGGGTCAGTCCGGGGATCGGGGCGAGCGCCTGGCGCACCCGATAGAGCGCATAGTCGTAAAGCTGCTGCTCGTTCAAAGTGTCGGAAGACAGGCTGAGCTGCAGCACGGGCACGCTCGACGCGTTATACTGGATGATGATCGGGGGCTGGATGCCCGGCGGCATCAGCGCGCGGATTGAGTTCGAAGCGGAAACGATCTGCGCTATGGCGAGTTCGACGTTCACTCCGGGCTGAAAGTAGACCCTCTCGACGACGATCCCTTCCAGCGTCTGCGACACGATATTCTTGATCCCCGTCACGCTCGAGCTGATCGAATACTCGCTATAGGTCGCGACGCGGACTTCCATCTCCTGCGGGCTAAGGCCGGTGTATTGCCAGATGACAGTGACGACCGGAATTTTAATCTGGGGGAAGATGTCCTTGGACGTGGTCACGATGGCGGTGACGCCGAGGAAAACAATCAGGATTGCAAGGACATAGAAAGTATGAGGAAAACGCAGCGCGAACCGAACAATACCCATAACTCCACCTGCGCTCGAAACCACGCTTTGCGTGTATGAACCAGCCGCGCAAGCTTTGGTTCACAATTGGGACACGGCATCTTATGCATGGCCGGTATGCGCTGGCGGGGCGTGAAGCCGGAGGTTGGCTGGGCGCCTGCGGGATTGCCCTCGTCCAACAAATTTTGCGCCGGAGCGTGGATGCCT
>JBAVVQ010000839.1:0-6117 GCA_049697375.1 Rhodomicrobium sp. | reverse complement strand
CACAGGCCTTGTGGTCATCGTCGCCGCGATCCGGTATGGAAAACTCCTACCCGAGGCCAGGGATTTCCTCGCGGCGTACCAGAAGCTTAAGACGAAGCCGAAGCTGGTTTTCCTTGTGGTCAATCTGGCGTCGCGGAAACCCGGCAAGGAGACGCCCAAAGGCAGCGTCTACATCCGCAAAGCCATGAAGCAATACGATCTTGCCCCTGCCTTCTCGAGGGCCATCCCCGGCCGGCTGGATTACCGGCGCTATACATGGCGGGACAGGCAACTCATCCGATTCATCATGTTTCTCACAGGCGGCCCAACCGATCCCAAGACTTCTATCGAGTACACGCCCTGGGATCTCGTGGACGACATCGCCAACAAAATTGCGGACCTCAACGGAAACATCCCCGCAGCAAGCGAATCCAACGCTGTGCTGTAGCAAGCGGGCTCTGTTTCGGAAACCCGCTGATTAATGGCGCGAATCCTACTTGTCAGACTTCGTCTCAGCCGCGCCCTCGCTTCCTGCCGGCCGTTGCGTATCGGCTGGCCGCTCCACCGGAAAAAGCTTGTCGTACTTCATATTGTCGCCCGGTCTCAGTTCGTAGCAGCTATCGGCGATGATGGGCTCGCCTTTCGCCAGCAACTCGCTCACCGTTGCAAATTCAAAGCCGCGCTTGCGAAGCTCTTCGATCAGGTGTGGCAAGGCTTCGGCCGTATGCCAGCCCCGGCCGTTGGCGTGCATGACGATGATGGAGCCGGACTTGGCGCTCGCCGCCACTCCCTTCCGGATGGCGTCTGCGCTTTGCGCCTTGGCGGGGTCACCCGAAGGGAGATCCCATTGAATCGCAAGGAGACCTGCGTCATTCACCGCCTTCAAACTTTCCGCATTGCACGTGCCGAACGGAAAACGGAATACAGCCGCGTGGTCCGCATCGCTCTTGCTCAAATCCGGGCGGTAACACTCTTTCGCGTGCAGGGATTGCCGCACGCGCTGATCGGCTTTCAGATCGAGAGCAAGATCGGCTTTGACCTGGTCCTCTTTCAGGAGTCTGAAGTTCCGGTGCGTCCAGCTATGAGCCCCAACTTGAAAAAGCGGATCGGCTAGAAGCTGCTCGGCTCGCTCCGTGTGATCGAGGAGCCATTTCCCGCTCGGAAAGAACGTCGCCTTGACGCCGAGACGCCGCAAAGTATCAACGATCTCAGCGTCGTAGCCGGCAATTTCGTCGGCGTTCGTACAAAGATCGAATGTCAGGGCCACGAGCTTCTCTCCATGCGAGAGCTTCACGCCGCGTATCGACCCGCGCATGTTTCCTGGCAATTGAGGAAGACTGACAGCCTCGCCTGCCGGCTCGATCGAGGCGTTGTAGGGACCCCGATGAATGGCCTTCTCATCCGCCTTTCCGGCCAATGCCTCAGGCGTCCAGCAGCCCGCACCTTCCGCCGAAGCGGGATTTTGCGCGCTCGCAGACTGGAATGAATCAAGAAGAGTTAGTGCGCTTATACAGGCGATAAGCAGATGCAGAGGACGCCTCATCATAGCTAGTCTCTCGATCCGTTCAAAGATTCCACTAGAACCCGAGTAGATTTTCGTTGCGCTAGGGGCGGGTTGATCTCAAACTCTCAGTTGCGTCAATTCGATTTTGACGCGTCTTTCAGAGGTGAGAGAATATGGCAAAGAAACCTGAAGCCAAGCCGAAGGAGACTCCTAAACCGCAGGAGAAATCCGGCGAAAAAGCGGGCGGCAAAAAGGGCGGCAAAAAGTAGGGCTCGCGCAAGAAAAAGGAGGAAGACATTTTCTTCCCCTTTTTCTCATTCCTCCTGTAAGCATGGCCAGCGCGTATCGCTCCAATCACGGGTGAGGTTACCATGCGGCTTGCTTGCAGAGTTTTGATCGCGGCGCCTCTGGCGTTTTGGTCCGTTGCCGCATTCGGCATAACATTGACGAATCGGGATACGTCCGACCAGACGCTTATAGTTATCGAGGGCGACAGACAAAGCGAGCGAACCATCAAGGCGGGCGAAAAACTGGAGCTTTGCGAAAAGAGCTGCGTTATTCGCCTGCCGGATGGAGAAGACTACGAATTCGACGGCAAGGAAATCGTTTCCTTGGAGGAAGGGTTGCTGTTCCTCGATAATCCCGAAGAGAGCAAGGCGCAGTAGGCGCCGCTAATTTCTGTAGTCCTGGACTTTTGTAGCCCGTAAACCAGGCAATCCATGGCGCTCGATGAGCCGCTGCCAGCTCAGGAATTCGTCGATTGTCAACTTATAGCGCTTGCACGCGTCATCGAGGCTCAAAAGGCCGCCGCGCACGGCTGCGACAACCTCCGCCTTGCGCCGGATAACCCAGCGTCTTGTATTGGGAGGGGGAAGGTCCGCTATGGTTAAAGGACTGCCATCGGGGCCAAGGACATAACGGAGACGGGGGCGAAACAATTCGGTCATAGTACTCTCACACACGATCAAGACCTGAGATGCACTTTATTGTGGCTCGTTTAAAACGTAGTTAACGGCGCTGGTTCCAAGAAAACTCCAATCTTCTACTTTTGATTGTCGAAAAGATTTGAACAATCCTGGATTGTTTTTCTCGACTCCTAAGCTTGCTACCCCATATAAGAACTGGCGAAAATCTGGAAATACGCGTTTCCCATATGGTAAGTTCTTCTGTATCAAACACTCTCCCGTGCCCTGATGAAGGTCCTGATATCGGTCCTTCCTGTTTCGGATTGGCTGGACTGGCAAACTCGCACCGCATCGTCGTGGCTATGTCCGGAGGCGTCGATTCGTCGCTGGCCGCCGCACTTGTGAAGCGCGCAGGTTACGAAACCATCGGCATTACGCTTCAGCTCTACGATCATGGCGCCGCTGTGGCCCGGCCAGGCTCCTGCTGCGCGGGACGCGACATCCTGGACGCGCGCCGCGTCGCGAGTTTCTTGGGCATTCCCCATTATGTGCTCAATTACGAGGACCGCTTCCGGCAGTCCGTCATTGACGAGTTCGCAGCAAGCTACATGGCTGGCGAAACGCCCCTGCCCTGTGTTCGCTGCAACCAGACAGTCAAGTTTTCCGACCTGTTAAAAACCGCGCGCGAGCTCGGCGCTTCCGCCTTGGTGACGGGTCATTACGTCCGAAACCAGCGTGGCCCCGAAGGCTGGGAGATGCTACAGGCGGCTGACCCGGAACGCGATCAGAGCTACTTTCTGTTTGCGACCACTCGGCAGCAACTCGATTTCCTGCGCTTCCCGCTCGGCTCGATGACAAAGGGCGAAACGCGCGCATTGGCCGCGGCGCTCGGCTTGCCCGTGGCCTCGAAGCCCGATAGTCAGGACATATGCTTCGCGCCCACGGGGGATTACGCTGCGGTCATTCGTAAGCTGAGACCGGAAAGCGCCGAGCCGGGCGAGATTGTCCACGTTGACGGGCGCGTGCTGGGGACGCATCGCGGTATCATCCATTTTACGGTAGGCCAGAGGAAGGGACTGGGCATTGCAACGGGAGAGCCGCTTTTCGTGATACGCATAGAACCATCGTCAAGACGCGTGACCGTCGGGCCGCGCAGCGCGCTCGGGGTTTCACGGCTTAGGCTGCGCGATGTGAACTGGATCGGCGGGGGCGCGCTAGACGAAGCGCTTGCCGAACGCCGCTCCGTTTTTGTCAAGCTGCGCTCGACGCAGCTTCCGCGCTCCGGATTGCTTTTCGGGGCCGATGGTGGCGCGTGCGTCGAACTCCCCAGCGGCGAATACGGCGTGGCAAGTGGGCAGGCTTGCGTCTTCTACGAGAGCGGAGGCGGCGCGGCACGCGTCCTAGGCGGCGGCTTCATTGACAGGACGGCGGCTTAAGATGACGCATAACCTTCAGCAGCCCGCACTCGACGACCACGCGGTCCGTGAGGCCTATCGCCTTTGGGCGCCGGTCTACGATTACAGCTTCGGGCTGGTAGCGGGACCGGGGCGGCGCCTTGCCGTGCGGAAGTTGAACGAGGCCGATGGGCGGGTGCTTGAGATCGGCGTTGGCACCGGGCTTTCTTTGCCTCGCTACAAGCCAAGTCTCGATGTCACCGGCATCGATCTTTCCCCCGATATGCTGGCGAAAGCCGCGGAACGCGTGGAAAATCTCAAGCTGCCCCGCAAGGCCCTTTCTGTCATGGACGCAGGGCGGCTCGCCTTTGCCGGTGAGAGCTTCGACGCTGCAGCGGTCATGTATGTCATGACAGTGGTGCCCGATCCGGCAGCGGTGATGGCGGAGATGTGGCGCGTGTTGCGCCCCGGCGGGATGGCGATTGTGGTCAATCATTTCAGCCGCGAGCGCGGCCCGCGGGCAGCCGCAGAGCAGTGGCTGGCCCGATTTTCGCGGCGGCTTGGCTGGCATCCGGTTTTCCCTTTGAAAACCGTGACCGGCGCGCCAGGCTTCCGGCTCGTCGAAACGATCGACCTGCCTCCGTTCGGGCTTTTCACGCTTCTCCGTCTTCAGAAGATCGTCTAAAGCGGATACGCTTTAGCTTTCTGTTTTATCGTGCGTCTTATCGGAAAACCGCTTCACACTTTTCCGGCGCACTCTAAAGCTTCGCCATCGCCTTGCTTGACGGCGTCGCCGCACATTCTTATACCAGTAAAGGGTGCGGCGCCGGCCGCCCTCGTATTCGGAAAAGGCGGAGTAGCTCAGCCGGTTAGAGCAGCGGAATCATAATCCGCGTGTCGGGGGTTCGAGTCCCTCCTCCGCTACCAACAAAATCAATAAGTTAGGGCAGAATCAGCCCAAGAGCGCTGTTGTAACCGCTTTGACACTGCTCAAGCTTTTTCAAGCTTACCATCCACTACCGAACATTCCGTGCAACACGGGTGCAACAGGGCATTCGTTCAATGTTCTTGCAGATTATTGTTCACCTGCTCGCACGACCGCGGCGCCGTTCGCCATCCGGTTTGCCGCCTTTCTGGGTGGAGCTTTACGTTGCGCTCGCGACAAGAACGCCTGGCCTAACCTCGATGCAGCTTTGCAGGGCGATCACAAGGCTGCGGCGATAGCGTTCGTGCAATACACCTTCGCGTTCATCGTGGCGATTTCCTCAATCCCATCGGCGCATGAAAAGAGCGGCCAAGTCGCAGTTATCATTTTCATGGCCTGCAACGGCTACTTCGCGTTCGACGCCGCAAGCGCCCGCGGTGAGATGGAGAACCGCATCAAGGAATGCCAGCTCGACCTTTCCGCGGACCGCACTTCGGCGGCAAGCTTGCGCGCCAACCAGCTGAGATTGTGGTTCGCTTCTCTGGCTAGTACCGGCCCAACTATGAACTGAGCAGTTGATAATCCAAGGGTAGGAGCAAAGGGAAGCAAGGCGTCCTGGCTCCTTGGCTATGCGGTTCCACGCAACCGCTGCCGGCATCGAGGATGGCGTCATAATCGTCGAGCAGCCGGTGCGAGAGGAACTTTTCTTTCAAGAACAGCCAGACCCGTTCCACGGGATTGAGTTCGGGAGAGCAGGGCGGCAGGGGTTCGAGAGTTATACTGGCAGGGATGCGCAAAGTCTTTGCCTCATGCCAGCCCGCCTGATCGAGAACCAGGAGCACATGCTCGTCCGGGCCAATTGTTTCAGCAAGCTTGTCGAGATAGACCTGCATGGCGTTGGCCGAGACCTCGGGCAAGATGAGCGCGAAGGCGTTATCCGTGCCCAGCTCAACGGCGCCGTAGGTATAGGCGAAAGCATAGCGTTGATCGCATCGCCCCGAAGGCCGCTTGCCCCTCGTGAACCGGCGGTGACAGACGCGCCCTTTTTGACCGATGCGCGCTTCATCCTGAAAAAGGAGACGGATTTTCTTGCCTTGGGCTTCGCCTTCCTCTTTCAGGCGTTGGGAGAGCCCCCTTTAAAGGCTTCTTGCGCCGCTTCGTCCTTTCCTGGGTGATAAGGCCGCGCCTTGGCGTCGCCAAGCGCCTGCCGCTTCATGCCAGCGGCTCGCGCCGCCTGGCTGATCGTCATCCCCCAAGCGCGTGAGCAATCCCCAAGGATGCGTCGGCTGGCGGCAACACTTGCGCTCACACCGGCAAAGCACGCCCGCTTAAAAATGTAGCCATTTTTTAAACTCCGAATGAAAAAACCGGCAAGCGCGACGCATACTTGATTAAGATCAATGACGCGAA
>JBAVVQ010000838.1:0-7110 GCA_049697375.1 Rhodomicrobium sp. | reverse complement strand
GTGAGCTCGTAGAGCAAAAAAGACTCGAAAAGAATTGAGTGTTCAAGGGCCAGGCGGGCGTGAAATCCGGCATCGGCGATGGCCTTGCCATAGAGGTCGAGATCCGAATCCGACGAAATCATGAGATAAAAGCGTCCGCCCGGCTTCAGCCTGTCTCGCGCTTGCTGGAAGACGCTGAGAATATTCCTGTTTCCGGTCCCCGCGTGCCAGCCTGCATCCGCCAAATCCTTCGGCTCGCCCGCATGCTTCGGCGGGCTTGAAAAAACCACGTCAAAAATCGGCTTCGGCTCAATCGCCGCCAGCAGATTGCAGCAGAGCCCCTTGACTTTGTCTCCAAGACCGTTGGCGCGAGCATTTTCCGCAGCGGCCACGCCGGCGTTCGGATTGATGTCGGTCGCGATGACGGTCTCTGCGCCCGCACGCGCTGCGGCAAGAGCAATGATGCCGGTCCCTGTCCCGACATCGACCGCAGTCTTGCCGGAAAGGTCGAGGCCGCCGACAAACTTGGCGAAAGCCTCGCTGCTGATGAAGTAACCGGGATGAAAGACGGTCGGCGGAACCGTAAGCTGGAAGCCCGCGGCCTTCGACACCTGCGTCTTCGGCCTCTTCAGGACGAAATGGTAGGACAGATAATGCAGCGTATTGCGCAAGGCCCGTCTCAGAGGGCCGTGGGAGCGCCCCGGCCTGTCGAGCGCGGTTCGCTGGCCGCCGCTTGCCTCTCGAACGGTTATTGCCGGACTTGGACTGTTGCTCATGGTTCTATCCCTTGTTGCCGGGCGGCCGGGGGAGGCAGCGGCTTCGCCTTCCTCGAAAGCTTCATGAAGGCGAAGACCGCATAATGCCACACCGACCGCCGGTGACGAGCCAGCACTTGAACTGGCGTCTCCTCCTGCTGCATATCTGGAGCCGTTAGAACGCCGCGCATCCGGACTAATTCCCACGCCAGAGGGTTCCATGCGCGCCAGGACTCCTGCACCTCTCCGGCGAGAACGCCGCTCACGACCTCCGGGGCCGGGCCAAATATAGGAACGCGGCTGGAAATATCCTTGTCGCGAAGGATGTTCCATTTGGTTGCGCCGCCCATGATCGGCGACGTTAGCGCATAGACGACGCGCCCGACCCAGGCTTCCCGGATGCAGTAGGAGCACATCGCGCAAGGCTCGACATTGGTGTAAAGCGTGGCCCGGTGCAGTTCCGCCCGCCCGACGACTTGTTGCGCCTGGGAAAGGGCGATCACCTCCGCGTGACGCGATACGTCGTTGTCTCGCATCGTGCGGTTTGTCGCCTCGGCGATGATCCGGCCATCGAGGGTAATGACTGAACCGAAGGGAAACTCGCCTTCTTTCACCGCCATGGCGGACAGCTCGATGCAGCGGGCCATCATCGCCCGATCTGTCGTCTCGCTTGACAGGCTCATTCCAGTTCCCCCACCCACAGTCTTTTACAGAGCCCGCCAGCCAATCAACTCATCCGTCAACGGCGCACGACTATATAGCTTTTTCGCCCCCCGTAACAGGCGGCAGCGCTTGCCGCCTCGTTTTATTTCCCTCCGCAATAAATTAAATGCGAGCCGGGCTGAAGACCGGCGGCGGACTTCGTCAGGACGGCCGGCGCTGGGTCGCCGGCTCGATCTCGATTGTCATGGAGACTCCTTGTATTGTTGCACCCGTGCAAATGCGCGCCCTCTACGCCTGTTCCAAAAGCCCCTAAGCTATTGAAAAGTCTAAGCTACCCCACGGTGAACCGTGGTAGGGAGCAAGCGCGGCAAATCAAGAACTGTCTTGGAAAAAGAAGCGCATAAATGCTCGCCTTACCACTTTTTAATTCTGCGGCAAGTGATTTGTAACATTCGCTTTCTTATATGATCTTCACGATCAATCCATTAGGGGAGTACAAAGCTGATGGCATCCGGACTATTCCAGGATGATACAGGCAAGAGTTGGCCGATGCGGCGTTTCCGGCCTGCAGGCGCCATCGTCGGGGCAGGTTTACTAAGCGCCGGCTTCCTGGCGGGGATACCAGCAGCGCTCCTTCTTGCTGACAGCGGCGCCGCGCAAGCTGCGCAAGAAATGCGCGCTCCGAATTTCGCGCCGCCGACTTTTGCCGATCTCGCCGACAAGGTCAGGCCCGCTGTCGTCAGCGTCAACGTGAAGTCTCGCGGCGCGGTTGGCGACGTGTCCAATCGCGATATGCCCGTTCCCGATCTTCCGCCGGATTCACCGCTTCGCGATTTCTTCGACCAGTTCAAGCACGGCCAGCCCGAGCGCCGGCCGACGCGCGCGCAAGGGTCTGGTTTTCTTATTTCGTCCGATGGCTATGTCGTGACCAACCACCACGTCGCCGACAAAGCCGATGAAATCGAGATCACGTTCGAGAATGAAGAGAAGTACAAGGCGAAGATCGTTGGCAGCGACAGCCGCACCGACATCGCGCTTTTGAAGATCGAGGCAAACAAGAAATTCAGCAACTGGCTTGAATTCGAGGACACGCCGCCGCGCGTGGGCGATTGGGTGCTCGCTGTCGGGAACCCGTTCGGCCTTGGCGGCACCGTGACAGCCGGCATTGTTTCGGCTGCCGGGCGCGATATCGGCTCTGGCCCTTACGACTTCCTGCAGATCGACGCTGCTGTGAACCGCGGCAATTCGGGCGGGCCCGCGGTCGATCTCAATGGCAAGGTTGTCGGCGTGAACACGGCCATCTACAGTCCGAGCGGCGGCAGCGTCGGCATTGCGTTCGCAATCCCGGCCACGACCGCGCGCGATGTCGTTCAGAAGCTCAGAGAACAGGGTAAGGTCAGCAGCGGATGGCTTGGCGTTCAGATCCAGAACGTCGACGAGAATATCGCGGAAAGCCAGGGACTCAGGGACGCCAAAGGCGCCCTCGTCGCCAAGATTTTGTCGGAGGGACCAGCCGCAAAATCCGATCTGAAGTCGCGTGACATCATCCAGCAGGTCAACGGAAAAGCCGTCACCAATTCGCGTGAACTCGCAAGGACGATCGCGGCGCTGCCTCCCGGCACCGACGCGCGGCTGCATATTTTCCGCAATGGCGAAGAGCGCGACGTCACCGTCAAGCTCGGCGAATTCCCCGCCAACGATAAGGTCGCGGCCCTTAGCGGCGGCGGCGGGAACGAAGAAACCGAAGCCGGAAAAGAGCTCGAAGACCTGGGCTTGACGCTTGTGCCGGCGCCTGAGTTTCCCGGAAGCAAATCGAAGGAGGGCGTCGCCGTTTCGGGCGTCGATCCGAATTCCAAAGCCGCCGATCAGGGCCTGAAGCGCGGCGACGTCATCATCGAGGTCAACGGCAAGACCGTATCCACGCCGGACGATGTGTCGGACAGCATCCGGGATGCGCGCGACAAAGGCCGGAAAAATGTGCTCCTTCAGATCCGCAGCCGCGACCAGCAGCAGCGCTTCCTTGCCCTTCCCATCGAGGGAAAGGCCGACATGGATAAGGACGACGATAGTAACAAAGAGCCGCAAAAGCGCGGCAAGCACTAAAAGTCATGGCGAGGGCGGAAGCCCTCGCTTCTCTCTCCGCTCGTGTGGCTTGGGTCTCGCAATTGCCTGAACCATTCGCCGCACGCTCACAGAGGCAATGGCTTTTTTCATCTGGAAACGGGGTTTGCATGCGCGTTCTGATCGTTGAGGATGACCGCACGGCGGCCGATTTCCTCGCAAAAGCGCTGGCCGAGGCCGGCTACAACACCGAAATTGCAGGCGATGGCGAGACAGGCCTCGAACTTGCGACCTCCTCCTCGTTCGGCGTTCTCATCGTGGACAGGATGCTTCCAAAACTCGACGGCCTGTCCATGGTCGAACGTCTGCGCGCTCGCGGCGACCGGACGCCCGTGCTGATCCTGAGCGCGCTCGGCGCCGTCGACGACCGCGTCAAAGGTTTGCGAGCCGGAGGCGACGACTATCTGCCGAAGCCTTATTCCCTGGTGGAGCTTGTTGCGCGTGTCGAGGCGCTCGCGCGACGCGGACCCTCAGAGGGCGCCGTTACGACCTACGCCGTCGGCGACCTTGTGCTCGACCGCCTTGCGCATAAGGTCACGCGCGGAGGCGAGGCCATCTTGCTGCAACCTCGGGAATATCGCCTTCTCGAATATCTCATGCGGCATGCCGGCCAGGTCGTGACACGAACCATGCTTCTGGAAAATGTGTGGGATTATCATTTCGATCCGCAAACCAATGTGATCGACGTTCATATTTCCAGGCTCCGCAGCAAGATCGACAAAGGACAAAGCAAACCGCTTCTGGAAACGGTGCGGGGCGCGGGTTACATGATCCGCGATGACCACCGTTGATGTTGTAAGAACTGTCCCCCGGCTCATACTCGCAACGCCTTTCCGGCTGTTTGCGGTCTACGTATCGCTATTCTGCGCCGCTGTCGCCGCCGTCTTCATTTACGTCAATATCGCCATGCTCGGATTTCTCAGCCACGAGGCGGAGACTTCCGTGCAGGGCGATTACGATTTTCTTCTGGCGCGTTATCGCGAAGGGGGGCTGACCACCCTCACCAACGCGATCTCCGAGCATGCGGCCTCCCCGAACAACGCTCTTTATCTTCTCACCGATGGCACGGGCCGATGGCTTGCCGGAAACCTTAACAGCGTCGCCTCCGATCTTTGGCAAACGCAAGGCGCGGCTGAATTCTCCTACCGGAATCGTGGAAACGAGCAAGTCGAGCACCCGGCTTACGGCATCGTCGCCCGGCTCCCCGGCGATCTGCATCTCCTCGTCGCTCGCGACATCGAAAGTCAGGAGGCCCTGAAGCGGTTCTTGAGAAGGGCGTTCGCCCTCGGATGGGCTCTTATCTTGGTCATCGGAATCGTGGGCGCCATTCTCATAAGCCGGCGCGTGCTGCGCAGGGTGGATGCGGCTTCCAACGCGGCGCGCTCGATCATGCAGGGCAATCTCGCCGAGCGCATTACGGTCACGGGGCGCAACGATGAGTTCGACCGCCTGAGCCAGAATCTCAACGCCATGCTGGACCGCATTCAGGATCTCATGGCCGGGTTCAAAAACGTCTCGGACAACATCGCCCATGATTTGAAAACGCCGCTTCATCGCTTACGCACAAGGGCCGAGCAGGCGCTGCAATCCGCCCGCTCCCAGGAAAAGCTTGCGGAAGCGCTCGGATCTGTCATCGAGGAAGCCGACACCCTTATTCAAACCTTCGACGCGCTCTTGAGCATTGCGCGCCTTGAAGCGGGCTCGCGATCCGAGACGTTTGGGCCGCTCGACATTTGCGCCCTCATCCACGATGTGGCCGAACTCTATGAACCCGCCGCCGAGGAGCGCGGGCTCACTCTAAGGCTTTCGTGCCCCGACGGCGACGTGATGATGTCGGGAGAAAAGCACCTGATCGGCCAGGCTCTTGTCAACCTGCTCGATAACGCGATTAAATATGCCGCTCCCGCCGCCAAAACAGCGGACGGCGCGCAGCATACGGATGTCGAGATCGGGCTAGAGGACAAGGGGGACACCGTGAACATTATTGTTTCGGACCGCGGTCCCGGTATTCCCAAACAAGATCGCGAGCGCGTGCTCCAGCGGTTTGTGCGCCTCCAGCCGAGCCGGTCGATCCCCGGCACCGGACTGGGACTAAGCTTGGTCGCGGCGGTGACAAGGCTTCATGGTGGCTCTATCACGCTCGAGGACAACAATCCGGGATTGCGGATCCAACTTACATTAAAAAAGAATCTTCCGGCGCCGAAGGCGGTAAAGCCTATCGAAGCCGCCGGCTTGTTGAGCCATGCAAGTTGATCCGGGCTCCCTCGCCGATCGCCTGAAGCCGGGTCCGCGCAATGATGAAGCCGGAAGCGGCCGCGCTGCTTTCGACAGGTTGATGTCTACCCTCGACCGGGCTGGGGCGGTCCCAGCCCCCCTCTCTGAAGAGACCGCAGACTTTCTCAGCGGCGTTTTCGCCGGTTCGTCCTATCTCCTCGGCCTCGCGGAGCGCCAGCCCGAGCGCTTGAGCGCCGCACTCAATACGGCCCCGGAAAAGAGGTTCGCGCAAATCCTCTCGGCGGCTGCCGCGGAAGCAGCGAGCGCCAAAACGCAGCGCGAACTCATGAGCATCCTGCGTCAGGGGAAAAATGAAGTCGCGTTCCTGATCGCGCTTGCCGATCTCGGCGATGTTTGGGCGGTGGAGGAGACGACCCGGAGGCTCAGTGAGGCCGCCGATATGTTCTTGAGCCTCGCTGTTCGTTTCCTTTTGGCCCGCGCTGCCTGCGCTGGCAAGATTCTTCCGGCCAACCCCTCAACTCTAGAAGAACAGAGCGGCCTGATCGTGCTCGGGATGGGCAAGTACGGCGCGCACGAGTTGAACTACTCAAGCGATATCGACCTGATCATCTTCTTCGACCGCGAGGTCGCGCGGCTCGCTTCGGGTGTCGAAGCAGGATCCTTTTTTGTCCGCCTTACACGCGAACTCGTTCATATCATGCAGGAGCGGACGGCGGATGGCTACGTCTTCCGCACGGATCTGCGATTGCGGCCCGACCCTGGCTCGACGCAGGCGGCCATCTCGACCGAGGCCGCCTTCCGCTATTACGAAAGTCTCGGCCAGAATTGGGAGCGCGCGGCGATGATCAAGGCGCGCGCCGTGGCCGGTGACATCGAAGCGGGAAAAGCCTTCCTGGGCGCGCTTGGACCTTACGTCTGGCGCAAATATCTCGATTATAACGCCATCGCCGACATTCACGCGATGAAGCGGCAGATCCATGCCGCGAAGGGGCACGGGCAAATCGCCGTCGCGGGGCACAATCTGAAGCTCGGGCGCGGCGGCATTCGCGAAATTGAATTTTTCGTCCAGTCCCAGCAGCTCATCGCAGGCGGCCGCCAGCGGGCGCTTCGTTCGCCGCAGACGCTGGAGGCGCTCGACCGCCTCACGGACTACGACTGGATCAGCCCGAAGGTGCGCGACGATCTGAGCGCAGCCTATCGCTATCTGCGTCGCCTGGAGCATCGCCTCCAGATGATGGCGGACCAGCAAACGCATACCCTTCCCTCATCGCCTCAGGAGCTTGCGAAATTCGCCCGGTTTGCGGGTTATGTCGAGCTTGCGGATTTCGAGCGCGACCTTCGGCACACGCTGCAAACC
>JBAVVQ010000837.1:0-1601 GCA_049697375.1 Rhodomicrobium sp. | reverse complement strand
TCACGGGCGATAAAGGGGGAGCCCCTTGCAGCTGCTTTTCCGGACGCACTCTAGGGGCGCGACTCGAGTGGCACGTACTCGCGGGGCTGCTCGCCGATATAAAGCTGGCGCGGCCGGCCGATTTTTTTCTACGGATCGGCGATCATCTATTTCCACTGGGCGATCCACCCCGCGGTTCGTCCCAAGGCGAACAGCACCGTGAACATCGAGGGCGGGAATCCCAGCGCTTTTAAGGTGATGCCCGAATAATAGTCCACGTTAGGAAATAGCTTCTTCTCGATGAAATAGTCGTCTTGGAGCGCAATGCGCTCAAGCTCCAACGCAACTTGGAAGAGCGGTTCATTCTTGACGCCGGTGACGTCGAGCACTTCCTGGCAGATTTCCTTCATGATGTGCGCGCGGGGATCGTAGCTCTTATAAACGCGATGCCCAAAGCCGGTGAGGCGGAAGGGGTCGTCCTTGTCCTTCGCGCGCTTGATGTAAAGCGGGATACGGTCGACCGTGCCGATTTCCATGAGCATCTTCAGGGCGGCTTCGTTGGCGCCGCCATGGGCCGGGCCCCAGAGACATGCGATGCCCGCCGCAATGCAGGCGAAGGGATTGGCTCCCGAAGATCCGGCGAGGCGCACCGTCGAAGCGGAGGCGGTCGGCCCGTGATCGGCGTGAAGGATCAAGATGCGGTCCATCGCGCGGCTCAGCGCGGGGTTGACCATCCAATCCTCGCACGGCACCCCGAACATCATGTAAAGGAAGCTTGACGCGTAATCGAGGTCGTTCCGCGGGACCATGAAGGGTTGGCCAATGGAATATTTATAGGCCATCGCCGCAATCGTCGGCATCTTGGCGATCAATCGGAGCGAGGCCAGTTCGCGCTGGGCCGGATCGGTGATGTCGGTGGAGTCGTGATAGAAGGCGGACAACGCGCCAACGGTTCCGATCATCACGGCCATGGGGTGGGCGTCACGCCGGTACCCGGAGAAGAAGCGATGCATCTGCTCATGCAGCATCGTGTGGGAGGTGACGCGGTTCTTGAAATCGAGGTAGCGCTCTTTGTTCGGCAAATCGCCGTAAAGCAGGATGTGGCAGGTTTCCAGGTACGTGCCGTGCTCGGCAAGCTGCTCGATGGGATAGCCGCGATAAAGGAGGATTCCCCTGTTGCCGTCGGTAAAGGTGATGTCGGATTTGCAACTCGCAGTCGAGGCAAACCCGGGATCGTAGGTGAAAGCGCCAGACAGGCCGTAGAGCTTCGTGATGTCGATCACATTCAGCCCGCTGGTGCCTGAGATGACTGGAAACTCATACTGCATGCCATGCAAGGTGAGCCTCGCGGAACCAGCCTGCGTCGTTGCTTCTGGCTTGTGGGTGATGTCTAGATCGAAGCTCATGCCCTCCTCCTGCCGGAACGCATGGGGACACCCTTGATACGAAAGGTGGCAGGACTCTAACAAAATTCCGGCCGCTTATCCCTCAAAAACAGGCATGCGTTCCAAATGAGCAGACAGCCGCTTTCGGCCTTGACCCGAGAGTCGGCTCATCACATCGCCCATGACGGCTTCGGGTCATTTTAACCCTGCTTCGACCGTCACCCCCCTCACCAGGTC
>JBAVVQ010000836.1:0-17179 GCA_049697375.1 Rhodomicrobium sp. | reverse complement strand
CTACGCGTCATCGATGGCGACCACAGTTGGAAGGTCTGGGAGGCGACACTCGATGATGCAATGCGGTACGTTTTTCAATTCGCCGACAAGCCAAGACCGGCGCCTCAAACGGCGACTGCGATAAAGGGACTACCCTCTAATCAGCCGGACTCGGCGCATCCTTAGTGGAAATCGGACTTTACCGGATCTTGTAAGCGCTTCGCGGAAGACTGCGAAATCCGATGGCTGTGTCCGCAAACGGCTCTTTTCTCACAAAAAGCTAGCGCGCCGGGAATAATACGCGCTCGCGAGAAGTCCTATCCCATAGGTTTAACCGGGAAGGACATCATGACAATCAAGGACGATAACGAACGGCAACGTAAGGTTCTTTTGGACCGCCGCGAAGCTTTAACCTGCATGACATGGGCCGGAACGGGCCTGCTTTGGGCAATGAACGGCGGGGTGCCCCTGACAAAAGGGCTGATCGGCGATGCATACGCAGCGCCGGCTCCCAAAGAATTTGCCTTCGTTCAAATCAGCGACAGTCATATCGGATTCAACAAGCCTGCTAACCCGGACGCAATGGGGACGCTGAAGGAGGCCATCGCGAAAATCAAGGCTTTGCCTGTGCGGCCCGCGTTCATGATCCACACGGGCGATATTTCGCATCTCTCCAAGGATGAGGAATTCGACAACGCGGATCAGCTCATCAAAGAGGCTGGCCTTCCGGTGTTTTACGTGCCGGGCGAACACGACGTCATCGACGACGGGCGCGGACAATCTTACCGCACACGTTACGGAAAGAATGCTCAGGGCTTAGGCTGGCGCAGCTTCGATTATAACGGCGTCCACTATATCGGTCTTGTGAATGTCATGGACCTCAAAGCCGGTGGCTTAGGCAATCTCGGCGACGAACAACTCGCCTGGCTGGAAAAAGACGTCTCGAGCCTCTCTTCCAGCACGCCCGTCGTCGTTTTCGCGCATATCCCGCTTTGGACCGTCTACCCCGAATGGGGCTGGGGCACGAATGACGCAGCAAAGGCGTTATCGACCCTTAAGAGGTTTGGTTCGCTGACCATCTTGAATGGCCACATCCATCAGATCATGCAGAAAGTCGAAGGCAATGCCGTTTTCCACACTGCCCGCTCAACAGCATTTCCTCAGCCCGCGCCAGGGACCGCTTCGTCTCCCGGTCCGATAAAAGTTCCCGCCGGCGAGCTTAGAAACTATCTCGGCATCGCGAGCGTAAGCTTTGTCGCAAACAGCAAGCCGCTTGCGATCATGGATACGGCTCTTTCGGCCAATCCGGCGCTTTGAACCCAACCGAGGAGAAGCTATGAATCCGAACCAATCTTGGGTCCTTTTCTTTGGGTTGCTGGCAGCGCTGCTACTCACGACATGTCTTGGTTCCGAGGCCAAGGCGGAAGCGGCGCCTTCCGTGCGCATCGACAACTTCACATTCACGCCGCAGGAGATCACGATCACCCGCGGGACAACCCTCACATGGGTTAACGACGATGACATTCCTCATACCGTTGCTGCGACCAACCAGACATTCCGATCGAAGGCCATGGACACCGAGCAGAAGTTCTCTTTCACGTTCACCGAGCCAGGAACATATGAGTACTTCTGTTCGCTTCATCCTCACATGCAAGGAAAAGTCATCGTGAAGGAGTGACTGCGGCTCAGAGCCTCGATAAGGCTCGGAGAAACAAACATGAGTGATGCCGCAAATGGCGAAAAGGCCTGAGAACGCGTCAGAGTTTGAAGCGGCATTGCTCGCCCGCAGGAAGGCTATCTTTGAATCAGAGGTGCTTATGCACCTGAACAGCGCTTTTACGCTTGCTCGATATCTCACTCGCCGCGGCGACGTCGCCGAAGATCTTGTTCAGGAAGCCCTTCTGCGCGCCTACCGCAGTTTCGATGAAACGCGCAGCAGTAACGTTCGGGCTTGGCTTCTCACCATCGTCCGAAATTGCTTTCTGACCTGGAAAGTGCGAAGCCGCGACGAGTCCGCGCCTCGCGATTTCGGCGGAACCGGCGCGTCGCTTGAGCAAGATGGCGGCGAAGCCCAGGAAGATGAAACTCCTGAGTCAATTTTGATCCGCCACGAAGATGATTGCACAATGCGCTTCCTAATCGAAGGGCTTCCGAATCCGTTCCGCGAGGTGCTCGTTCTCCGGGATATCGAGGATATGTCTTATCGAGAGATAGCAGACATCACCGGCGTTCCGATGGGCACCGTCATGTCTCGCCTCGCGCGAGCTCGTAAAATGTTTGCAGAGGCCTGGAATGGGTCGCAGATGAGGTCTCCAAAGGAAATGCTGCGATGAATGACGTTTCCCGCCCTTGCCTGGAGCGCGAGCTTCTTCTCCATGGCCTGGCCGATGGCGAGCTTGACGCCGCCAACGCGCTTATCATGGAAGAACATCTACGCAGCTGCAGCGGATGTGCGGCCACCTTTGGCGAAATCATTCGACAAAAGAAGCTGTTCAAAAATGCGGGCTTGCGTTTCGATGCGTCTCCTGCGCTGCGAGACAGGATACGAGGGGCGATTGCCGCCGGGAGCGAAGAGGAAGCAAGGCAAGCTGAGCCTCTTCTTAAATCGGGCTGGCGAACGAAACCACGATCGTGGTTTCCGCAAGCGGGGATCGCCTTCTCGGCCGCGGCTCTGGCGGCAAGCCTTCTCCTTTTCGTCTCCAGCCAAAATCCAGCGCCAAGCCTCGACGACGAACTCGTCGCCGGACATGTGAGATCTCTGCTGGCTTCACATTTGACCGATGTGCCTTCTTCCGATCAGCATACCGTCAAGCCCTGGTTCCTTGGAAAGCTCGACTTTGCGCCTCCCGTCGTGGACCTGTCGAAGAAAGACTTTCCGCTGATCGGTGGTCGTCTCGACTATATCGGCGGCCGGGTGGTGGCCGCGATCGTTTACAAACGCCATGGCCATGTCATCAATCTCTTTGTCTGGCCTGCTGGAAAACAGCAGGCCGTCCCGGAAACCGCCGAGGGGTATCACCTCCTGAGCTGGACGCGAGGCGGCTTCTCCTACGCCGCCGTTTCGGACCTCAATCCTGACGAGTTGCGCGAGTTCAAGAGCGCATTGGAAGAGAGCCTAGCCTAGAGTACGTCCGGAAAAGCATGAAGCGTTTTTCCGATAAGACACATGATAAAACAAGGAGTTAGAGCGCGCTTTTGATTCCATCAAAAGCGGATACGCTCTAGCGGCATCCCTGATCCAGAAAAAGCCGCTTGCAAGGACGCTTGCCGCCGCCCGCGCAGGCGCGTCTGGTTCTTATGGACCATTCTGCACGAAATCCCCGTTCCGGCCGAAGCGTGAGTTCCGGCCATGTTCATCCTGGTGGCTTTGAAGTCTCCGGGAACATTCGAGCGCCGCCGATCAAAGTGGCTCTCTTGCATCTCCGGTCATAGAAAGACCCGGAAAATAGTCATAACCAAGATGAGGTAAGCATGAGTACTCTGCTTCGTTACACAAAAGGCCACCAATTTTTTGACACCAATGGTAATCCACTTGCTCTTGGAAACCTATACTACTATGTCGCGGGCACAGCCACCCCGCAGGATACCTATTCAAACAGCGCAGGCGCCATTACGAACACGAATCCCGTCGTGCTTGACGGTTCGGGACGCCTGCAAGTGGATGTGTATCTCCGCTCCAACGCCAACTACAAAGAGGTTCTGATGGCTTCGTCGAGCGTGAATAACGTCAACTTGTCCGGGACCGCGCTGCCCACTCCATCTGATAGCTCTGGTTCGCCTGGCGGCTCGAACGGCCAGCTTCAGTTCAATAACGCGGGCGCCTTCGGCGGCAGCGCCACAACCACCTCTGCAAATGGCGAACTCGTCTTCGCGGGCTCGAACAAATATCTGCAGTTCCAGCCCTGGACGCCCGCTACCGGCCCCACCCCCGCACCCGGCTTCATGGGCTATGTCGATTATGGCTTCTACGGCACTTCTGGAACGTTATCGGGCGTCACCGCATCCACGACGAGCGGAAGCAACACCATCACCGTAAACACGGCAGCGGGGCTTGCTGCTGGCAACTATATCGCCATCGCGGGCGTACCCTATCAGTTCATCATCAACTCGATTTCGGGAACGACGGTCAACGTCTCTCCGGCGCCTACGGCGACGGTCACCAATGCGGCCGTTTCCTATGTCGCGATCGACAATCCGGCGATGGCCTACGGTTACAATGTCGGCCATATCAATCCAAGCGAGCCGGAATGGGCCAAGAGACATGAAGCCGATTATCTCGATGTCGATGGCTACCGCAAATGCGAAACCTACGACGAATTCAAACCGGTCGGGGTCGCCGGCGCCGGTCTTCGGCCCTACTTTGCGCAAGTCAACCGTGACCTCGGAAACATCGAATTTGTCGAACTCTTCGGAGGGCGCAACGGCGTCATTTTCTATGGCGCCGATGGATATTCCACCACTCAGGTCAACACGGGCGAGATATTCTACCGGGGCGGAACGACCTACCTTATCGTCGGAACGAGCAGTCTTCTGCCCGGCCCCTACCAGACGAATTTGCGCAATGCAACAGTCATCGGAAGTACGACTGTTAATTCCGCAATCGTATCAAATGCCGGAAACCTGCTCCATTTCGGTGTGAAAGATGGATCAGGCAATCCCTTTGCTGAGATCTACTCTCAGAACATAAGCAGTGGCGCAACACCTATTCCCCTTTATCTCCAATGGGGCGGCGGAAACATCGTGTTCTCCAGCACCGCTGGCGCCGGTGAGGGGCAAGCATCGAGCCTTGGCAGCACCCCGATTGCTGGAACGCAGAAGTTCACCTTCGGCGGCAATGCGAGTAACGGCAAAGGCAATCAGCTCGGCTGGTACACGAATTCCAGCTTCAACGGAGACGTGGCGCAGATCCGTGGCGATGCCGACAATTATGGCGTCAACAGTCGGGGCAGGCTGGTTATTTGCTGCAACGCGGGAGCGGACAGCAGCACGATTACCGAAGTTGCGCGATTTACAGGGCAGAAGAACCTGGGCATCGGCATGACAGCCTTTGGCAACGGCGCCGGCGTCATAGCCATCGCAAATAATACAGCCGCGCCGTCATCGAACCCCATTGGGGGCGGCTATCTCTACGTCGACAACGGCGCTCTTAAGTATCGAGGGTCGAGCGGAACTGTAACGACAATAGCAAATGCTTAAACGCCTAGTAGGCCCCGCGGGAAGTCCTGACCCATTTGCTCCGGGCGAAGACAGGACTACCCGCGGATAAGGCGTACCGAGCAGACTATTGAATCTAGTACAGCTTATCCGAGGCAAGTTCGCTTGAGCGCTCACGCGCTATCGGTCGCCAACTTGCCTCGGGCTGTACCAGTCGGCGTAGCGAGCTAGTCACGCATTATCGCGTGCCAAGAGGCATCTCCTGCCGCATCGCTCCCGGCAGCGCCACGGCATGGGGCCAATGATCGTCACACTCTCAGGTGGGATGATGTCGGTCCTGTGCTGTGACAGAGCAATACTCTAACAAGCCGGAAGCCTGGGCGCCTTCTCGCGCGTAAATTTGCGCACCAAAGTAACGCACACATCCCGGCATTCACGGACAATCCTTCCAACAGTTATAAGTCGGTATAGACCGACAATGTCAGTCTATTTCAACGAAGGAACCCCTAAATGAGAATCGACTTCACAAGACCTCTTTTCGATTTCAGCGGCGAGGTTTTAAGGGATGGCGATAAACCGCTTGTTCTTGGCGTCGTCACCGTCAACGCCCTGATGGGCATCTATCCTGACGAACAAAATCTTGACGGTAGGGAAAAGGTCCGCCGATACCGGCTTGCGACGAGCATCTACAGCGCCAACGGCCCTCTCGACCTTCCTGCAGAGGACATCGCGATGTGCGAGCAGCTGATCGGCAAAGGTTTCTCCACGCTTGTCGCTGGGCAGGCAATCCCGATGCTCGAAATAGGCGCCAGCAACTAAGCCCGCAAAAGTTCAGGGCATGGAGCTGATAGTCTCCTGCCGTAGGCCCATCCAAGGGGCCTGCATAAATTTCCAATCACATTTGGGCAGGTGAACGTTTGGCAAACGCGCTCAGACGACGCCGGCCACTATCGCTGCGGCGATTGGCGCCCCATCGCTGCTGCACCACCAAAGGTTAACCTGAACAGTCAAGAGAGGAGCCAATGGCTTCCAACAATTTTGAGCGCTGCCTTGCAATCACCCTGAAATGGGAAGGCGGCTATTCCAATCATCCCGACGATCCCGGTGGCCCAACAATGCGAGGGATTATTCAGCGGGAATACGATGCCTGGCGCAGGAAGCACGGCAAGCGGCTGCGCCCTGTTCGTCAAATCGAAGAAGACGAACTGCAGGCCATCTATCGCAATGAATACTGGGATGCAATGGGCTGCGAAGAACTGCCGACCGGTTTCGACCTATGCGTCTTTGACGCCGCCGTCAATTCGGGCGTCGGCCGCGCAAGGCAGTGGATGGAGGCAATTCCCGGCAATGACATCGGCGCCTACTGCGATCTCCGCCTGATATATCTTGAACGCCTCGGCAAGCTATGGCGTGTGTTTGGCGCTGGCTGGCATCGGCGTGTCATTTCGATACGGATCGAGGCATGCGCAATGACGGGACAGTTGGAGGCGCAGCCTCCAGACGATGGCTGTTTGCACGCCGGAATGAAAGGTGCGGCAGTTCTCACTCTTCAAGAAAGGCTTCGCGCCCTTGGCTATCCCGTCGGGGCGACCGACGGGATTTTTGGTGAGCAGACTTACCGAGCTGTCGTTCTTTTCCAGAATGACCATGATCTTGGCGATGATCCTGGGATTTGGCAGCCCTCTTATAACAGCATACTCGCTGAGGCTGGCCCAATGCTGCCCCGGCGCCGGCACGTGACGCACCGTGACCTTGAAGACGCAGGCGACAAGCCGATCCAGCGGATGAACCTCCTTCAACGAATTTTTGCCTGGCTCTTCGGCGGAGCTGCCACAGCTGAGGTTTTCGGAAGCGATAACGTACTTGATAGCATCAATGGCGTTCGGTCGGTTCTGGAGCCGCTGCAGGCCTTTTGGTATTGGGCGTCAGCCAATCGGTGGCTCCTGCTGTGCGGCGTGTTCGTCGCGGTTATCGCCTTGATCCGGGCTTTGCGCGAGGAGCACGTCAAGGCCTATCAGAACTTCGATTATCAGGGACCCGCGCAAGGGCGGATTGATTCCGCAAAAACGGAGACCGTATCATGAGTGCACTCTTCGCATTAATTGCGTCGTTGGGGGGACGTTTCGCGGCCGTAGCTGCAAATCTAGGACTCTCAGCGGCAGGATTAGCTCTCCTGGGGCCGCTAACCCCTATCGTCAGGGGCATAGCTCAGTTCTTAGGCGCAGCCATCACAGCGGTCGGTGAAATCCTCGCATCGTTGTCTAGAAGCGCCGAGGGGCGCGTGGCGCTAGCCTTGACAGCAGCGCTGCTTGGCTTCCTGTACCTTCGCTTTCACTACATCGAGGAGGGAAAGGCTATCGCGAAAGCGGAAATTGCAGCCTCACACAAACCGTGCCCTGGGAAAATAGGAAGGCGGGGCCGATGACAGCCGTTACACCCGAGACAGCGCCCTTGCATCACCCGGATACCTCCTTGCAAGATCGCCACGACATCTCTCTTGCCCGTGTCTACTTACCGTTCGCCATGGTCATCGTGTTTGGGGTGTTTTTGGCCGTCGCAGGCTATACCGTCGGCGGGATTATGTCTGGCATTACTCGCGACAAAACTGAAACGGAGAAGCGGTTAAGCGCTATCGAGAAAGAAGTGATCGCAATCAAAAACATTCTCGCTGAGCGCGCCGAAACCCCACAAGGATGTTATGCCCGGCCCAAGTAAATCCGGGCTTGCGTCGGTCAGAAACAGGAGACCGAACGGGGCCTCCTCAGATCGCTTCGCTTAGATCTTTGGCGGCGCGGAAAGCCACCTTCTTGCTGGCCTTGATCTTGATCGCTTCGCCGGTTGCAGGATTGCGGCCCATGCGCGCAGCGCGTTTGCGAACTTCGAGAGTTCCCAACCCAGCAATGCGAATCCGTGCGCCCTTTTTCAGATGTTTGCTAATGCTTGTAATCGCTTCGGCGAGAACTTCGTTCGCCTGCTTCTGAGAAATGCCGTGTGTTTCGGCGACCTCCGTCGCTAGATGGCGAAGGGTAACGATATCGGTCTTTTCTGGTTTAGCAGCCGTCTTGGGCGCCGCCGCCGCTTGCGTTTTCGTCATCTCAGTTCCTCTTGATCCATGCCTTCTTAAGGAGCAATCCGGCGCTCTTTGCGCGATGGCTGTAGCACAATCCACCCTGCCTTAATCCATGCGGGATGTTATACTTTCAGTCAGTCGGGTCAAGAGCGTCACTTGGTTTTACGCCAACAGAATCAGCCAAAATCTGGATTCTTTGACAGTTAAAACCTTCGAGCCGTGTAGCGTCGCGCGTCAATAACCTTTCGCGTGAACAGACTGGCTGAAGCGGTAAATGGGCCGCATTTGTAGCGCTGTGTGTTTTTTTGGCCGCCGAAATGTCATGGCTTTTTTGTAGCCTGCGACCGCGCGGACGGCATGGCTTGACATACGGTCACGTCATTCTTAGAACATAATACGAACGACCTTTCAGGCTCACGTGTGGAAAACACGCTGGAGAGGCTTATGCAGGCCGCCGCTTGATGTACAGTCACGGTCGAGCAATGGTTTAGAAAGGAGCTCTCATGGCGGGCTCAGTGAACAAAGTCATCCTTATCGGCAATCTCGGCGCGGACCCGGAAGTTCGCCATACCCAAGACGGGCGATCCATCTGCAATCTGCGGCTTGCGACCACGGATTCCTGGCGGGACAAGCAGTCCGGCGAAAGGCGCGAGAAAACAGAGTGGCATAGCGTCGTCATTTTCAATGAGCAACTTGGTAAGATCGCGCAGCAATATCTTAAAAAGGGCGCGAAGGTTTACATCGAGGGCCAGCTTCAAACTCGTAAATGGCAAGACAATTCCGGTAATGACCGTTACACAACAGAGGTTGTTTTGCAGAATTACAACGGGCAACTGACGATGCTTGAAGGGCGTAGCGGCGGCGCTTCTGGCTTCAACGACGGCGGACATGCCGATTTCGATACCGGATCCAGCGAAGGCAGCCGCAGCGGCGGCTTCAAGTCCTCAAGCGCCGGAAAGAGTCGGGAAAGCTTAGCACCTAAGTCCTTTGAAAAGGATCTCGACGACGAAATTCCATTTTGACGCTCTCCCGCTAAGAATGAGGTGTGCGGCGCTCCACTTGTGCTTTACCGCTTCTTATATATAAAGCTCGCTAGGTTTATAATGGCTTCAGGATCTCCCCCTCTATAAGAAGCCAAGGGTTTGGTTTTGGCAGGCAATTCCGAAGGCAATAACGGCGATCACGGCGCGGGTGAGATCCGTCCGATTTTGATCACCGACGAAATGAAGCGTTCGTATCTCGATTATGCGATGAGCGTGATCGTATCGCGAGCGTTGCCCGACGTGCGGGACGGCCTAAAGCCCGTTCACCGTCGCATCCTCTATTCGATGCACGAAAATGGCTACCAGTGGAATAAGCCCTACCGGAAGTCCGCGCGCATCGTCGGCGACGTCATCGGTAAATACCACCCCCACGGCGATCAATCGGTTTACGACGCGCTCGTACGCATGGTGCAAGACTTCTCCATGCGCGTTCCTCTGATCGACGGTCAAGGCAATTTCGGTTCGGTTGATGGCGACCCGCCCGCTGCAATGCGTTACACCGAGGTTCGTCTAGAGAAGATATCCGACACGCTTCTCCAGGACCTGGAGAACGACACGGTCGATTTTCAAGACAACTACGATAATTCCGAGCGTGAGCCGAGGGTGCTTCCGGCTCGCTTTCCCAATTTGTTAGTGAATGGCGCCGGCGGCATTGCCGTTGGCATGGCTACCAATATACCGCCGCACAATTTGGGCGAGGTCATCAACGCCTGCCTGGCGTATCTTGAGGCCCCCAACCTCACCGTCGAACAGCTTATGGAGCATGTGCCCGGCCCCGATTTTCCAACGGGCGGCGTCATCATGGGACGCGCCGGCATCCGCGCCGCCTACCTCCGAGGTCGCGGCTCTATCGTTGTTCGCGGCAAGATCCACGTCGAGACGATCCGAAAGGATCGCGACGCGCTGATTGTGACAGAAATCCCCTATCAAGTGAACAAGGCGGTGCTGCAGGAGCGCATTGCGGAACTCGTGCGCGAAAAGCGCATCGAGGGCATTGCGGATGTGCGCGATGAGTCTGACCGCGACGGCTACCGCGTGGTGATTGAGCTCAAGCGCGACGCAATGCCCGACGTCGTGCTGAATCAGCTCTATCGCTTCACGACGCTGCAATCCCCTTTTGCGGCGAACATGGTCGCGCTCAACAGCGGCCGGCCTGAGCAGCATACTCTGCTCGATTTCATCCAGGCTTTCACGCAGTTTCGTGAAACGGTCGTTACGCGGCGCACGAAGTTCTTGCTAGCGAAGGCGCGTGATCGAGCGCATGTCCTTGTCGGTCTTGCGACGGCAGTCGCCAATATCGACGAAGTCATCAAGCTGATCCGCACGTCGCCGGATCCGGCGACGGCGCGCGAACAGCTCATGGCGAGGAACTGGCCTGCAGATGATATTGCGCCGCTGCTTGCGCTGATCGATGATCCGCGGTCCAAAATCCTTGATGGGAATGTCTATCGGCTTTCTATCGATCAAGCCAAAGCCATCCTCGATCTGCGACTGCAACGCCTTACCGCGCTTGGCCGCGACGAAATCGGCGACGAACTCAAGGGGCTAGCCGACAAGATCCGCGACTATCTCGACATTTTGAGCTCGAGGGCGCGGGTGATTGGTATCGTGCGTGACGAACTGATCGCCATCAAGGAAGAGTTCGCCACGCCGCGCCGCACCGAGATTCTCGATATCGAGGGCGAGGTTGAAGACGAGGACCTGATCCAAAAAGAGGATATGGTCGTCACCGTCAGTCATCGCGGCTATATCAAGCGTGTCCCGCTATCTACCTATCGCGCGCAGCGTCGCGGCGGCAAAGGCCGCGCCGGCATGACGACCCGCGACGAGGACTTCGTCACGCGGCTTTTCGTCGCCAACACGCATACGCCCGTGCTCTTCCTGTCCTCGCGCGGCATGGCTTACAAAATGAAGGTGTGGCGTCTTCCTCTTTCTGCCCCGCAGGCGCGAGGAAAGGCGCTGATCAATCTTCTCCCGCTGCAGCAGGATGAAACCATCACATCCATTCTACCGTTGCCGGAAGAAGAGCGCGGCGAAAGCGGAGTCTTTATCCTCTTCGCAACCCGATCAGGAAATGTCCGAAGGAACGAACTCGCGGATTTCGCCGAAGTCCGGCAAAACGGCAAAATTGCGATGAAGCTCGACCAAGGCGATGAAATTGCGGGTGCGCAACTTTGTCGCGAAGCGGACGACATTCTGCTGACGACGGCCGATGGTCAGGCTATCCGATTCCCGGTCACGGATGTGCGCATCTTCAGGGGCCGTGAATCGACTGGCGTCCGAGGAATCAAGCTTGAAGACGAGGATCGAGTCATTTCGCTGGCGATACTCCGGCATATGGAAGCGACGCCAGCCGAGCGCGCAGCTTATCTCAAGCAGGCGAACGCCATTCGGCGCGCGGCATCAGGCGAGCGTGTCTCCTCCGATGCTGGCGAGGAGGCCGAAATCGAAAATGCTTTGGTGGAATCCGGTGGCTTCGATGACAGCGAAGTGATCGAAAGCGGCGATATTGCCGATTTGACTCCAGCCCGTTACGGGGAAATGGGAGCAGCCGAGCAATATGTGCTGACGGTCGCGGAGCGCGGTTTTGGCAAACGGACCTCGTCTTACGAATATCGTACCTCCGGACGTGGCGGCAAAGGCATCATCGCCATGGCCGTGAACGAGCGAAACGGCCGGCTCATAGCTTCCTTCCCGGTCGAAGATACCGATCAAATCATGCTCGTAACCAATGGCGGCAAGCTGATACGGTGCCCGGTCGAAGGCATCTCGATCACAGGGCGATCGGCGCAAGGTGTTACGATCTTCAGGACAGATCAAGAGGAGCGCGTCGTTTCCGCCGAACTCGTCAACGACGACGGAAATGGCAATGGAAGTTCAAACGGCGGCGATACCGGTGATGCTGAAGGCCGCGACGACGCGGAATAATCTGAGGAGCGAAGCGGGATGCGTTGCGGTTTTTATCCGGGAAGCTTCGATCCGCCAACGCTTGGCCATTTCGACATTATGAAACGCGGCCTTAGGCTGTTCGACCGGCTTGTCGTTGGCATCGGTGTTCACCCATCGAAAACGCCCATGTTCACCGAAGCAGAGCGAGTCGCGATGCTAAGAGAGGAACTCGAACGGCTTGGAGCGGTGGAGCGCGGCCAAGTGGTTCTTTTCCGGGGGCTGACTGTCGATGCCGCGCGGCAGAATGGGGCAGACTTCATCCTGAGGGGGCTACGGGATGCGGCCGATCTCGGCTATGAAGCGCAGCTCTTCGGCATGAACCGAACCATGGCGCCGGAGATCGAGACCGTCTTTCTTGCAGCATCGCCTGGCACTGCACACATTACGGCAACGCTGGTCCGGCAAATTGCGAACCTTTGCGGAGAAGTTTCGCCCTTCGTGTCACCACCTGTCCTTCAGAGAGTTAAGGATAAGGTCCGCCGCCAATGAGCGCGGCCCAAATCCCGCCTCGATACGCCGCTACCCGCTCGATCGGCGAAAACAATTAATAAAGAAAAGGTCACTCATGGTTCGTTCCATCTTTCTGGCTCGATTGCTTGTAACGGTGGGCCTATTGATAACGGCGGCCTTTGGCGCTCGCGCTGCGAGTCCGGATAATACACTCTATATGGACCTTAAAGACGGCCGCGTCGTAATCGAACTCCGGCCCGACTTGGCTCCCAAGCACGTCCAGCGCATCAAGAAGCTCGTGAAGGAGGGGTTCTACGACGGCCTGACCTTTCATCGTGTGATCACGGGTTTCATGGCCCAGACAGGCGACCCAAAGGGCGACGGAACCGGCGGCTCCAAATATCCCGATCTGCCGGCTGAGTTCACCCCGACGCCCTTCAAGCGCGGAACCGTTGGAGCAGCCCGCTCTGGAAATCCCAATTCGGCCAACAGCCAGTTCTTCATCTGCTTGGAAGACGCCTCGCACCTCAACGGAAACTATACTGTTTGGGGACAAGTCACCGAGGGCATGCAGCTCATCGATCGTATCAAAAAGGGCGCCGGCGCAAGCGGCCAGGTTTTCAATCCGGATAAGATCCTCAAAATGCAGCTTGCGTCAGACGCCCGTTGATCACCACATTTATGATCAGATTAGCATGAAGGCGCCTTATTTTTGGGTGGAAATTACCTGTCTAGACAGCGCTAGGGAACAGTTACACATGGCATCTCCAAGTAAAGAGAATACATTGGTCCTGGAAACAACCCAAGGCCGCGTTGTGATCGAGCTTCGGCCTGATCTTTCGCCCAACCACGTCGCTCGCATCAAGGAGCTTGCGAACCAGAAATTCTACGATGGCGTTGTTTTCCATCGCGTAATCGAAGGTTTCATGGCCCAGACGGGCGATCCGACTGGCACAGGTCGCGGCGGATCTGGCAAAAACCTGAAAGCGGAATTCAGTAACGAGCCGCATGTCCGCGGCATTGTCTCTATGGCTCGTGCTAATCATCCCGATAGTGCGGACAGCCAGTTTTTCATCTGCTTCGATGACGCGAAGTTCCTCGACGGCAAGTACACCGTGTGGGGTAAAGTTATCGAGGGGATGGAAAACATTGACAAAGTCAAGCGCGGCGAGCCAGTGAAGAACCCGGACAAGATCATTACAATGCGGGTTGGCGACGCCGCCTAGAAACGTTGCGCTTTCGCTGTTCCGGGCGGCCGATTGACCGTGCTGTTAAAAGATTTCGACTTTGATCTGCCAAAATCTTCGATCGCGCTGCGACCCGTTTCGCCGAGGGATTCGGCGAGGCTTCTTTGTGTTGATCCCGCTTCACATCCTCCCCTTTCAGAAGCGCGGGTGCGGGATCTACCATCTTTTTTGCGGGCCGGCGATGTGGTGGTATTCAACGACACCAAGGTTCTTGCCGCCGAGCTTCACGGGTATCGCCCGTCCCGAGGCTCGGACTCGCCCGCCGTCGAAATTTCCCTCACACTCATCGAACGGCTTCCCGATGGAAGCTGGAAAGCGTTCGCGCGTCCCGCCCGGCGTCTTCGCCCGGGGGACACAATCATTTTTGCCCGCAATGGGGAACGTGCACGCATTGCGGTCGACGCGAAGGACGAACAAGGAGTGATTGTGGTAACGGCCTGCTGCGGCGATAGTGTCAAAGCGATCATGGCGAGCCAAGGCGCAATGCCGATACCTCCTTACATCGCTAACAAACGCGCCGCCGACGATCGCGATCGCACCGACTATCAGACCGTGTACGCCAAAAGAGAAGGCGCAGTCGCTGCGCCGACTGCCGGCCTTCATTTCACACCCCAGCTTTTCGAAGCGTTGGAGGCCAAAGGCGTTCGCAGCGCTTTCGTAACGCTGCATGTGGGCGCAGGCACTTTCCTCCCTGTAAAAGCTGAAAATATTTCAGATCATACGCTCCACGCTGAGTGGTACGAGATCTCGGAGGACGCGGCGCGTACCATCAACGCGAGCCGCGCCGAAGGAGGACGGCTTGTCGCAGTGGGAACCACATCCCTTCGCGTTCTTGAAACAGCGGCACGCGAAGATGGCTTAATCGAAGCTTGTCAGGGCTCTACGAAGATCTTCATCACACCAGGTCACCCCTTTCGCAGCGCCGCCTTGCTTATGACGAATTTCCACCTGCCGAAATCGACGCTTTTCATGCTGGTTTGCGCCTTCTCCGGCACGTCTCTCATGAAAATGGCGTATGCCCACGCCGTTGCTGAGGGCCTCCGTTTTTACTCCTACGGCGATGCATGCCTGCTTCACCGCGCGGACAGGACGCAACTGTGACCGGGCCCTTCACATTCAGGCTTCTGGCCACTGACGGGAACGCGCGCCTCGGAGAAATCACAACTCCGCGCGGCATCATCCGCACACCCGCCTTCATGCCGGTTGGCACTGCCGCAACGGTCAAAGCCGTGTTCGTCGATGACGTCAAAGCCACGGGTGCGGATGTCATTCTTGGCAACACCTATCATCTCATGCTCCGCCCTGGAGCCGAGCGCATCGCGCGATTGGGAGGCCTGCATCGCTTCATGCGTTGGAATGGCCCGATCCTGACCGATTCGGGCGGCTATCAGGTCATGTCGCTGAGCCGGCTTCGAACGGTATCCGAAAGCGGCGTGACCTTTCGCTCCCATATCGACGGCGCTCTTCATGAGTTGACGCCCGTGCGATCCATTGAGGTGCAAAATCTCCTCGGCGCCGACATCCAGATGCAGTTTGACGAGTGCGCCCCTTATCCGGCGACGTGGGATGAGGCCGAACGGTCGATGCAGCTCTCGCTGCGATGGGCGGAAGGCTCCCTCGAAGCATTTTGTAAGCACAGTGAACCAGGGCGCGCCCTGTTCGGCATCGTGCAAGGCGGCGTTTATCCTGAGCTTCGCGCGCGATCGGCCGAAGCCCTTATCTCCATGAGCTTTCACGGTTATTCAGTCGGCGGTCTTGCAGTCGGCGAAGGTCAGAAACTCATGTTCGAGACGCTCTCTTCGACAACGCCCCTCCTTCCCCCCAATAAACCTCGCTACCTCATGGGCGTCGGTACGCCCGCCGACATCGTCGGCGCTGTCGAACGCGGCATCGACATGTTCGATTGCGTCATGCCGACGAGGTCCGGCCGCCACGGTCAGGCTTTCACCTGGACCGGCAAGCTAAACATGCGCAACGCCGCGCATATCGAAGATTCGCGCCCGCTCGACGAAACGAGTGCGTGCCCCGCGGCCCGCGACTACTCCCGCGCTTACATCTACCATCTTATCCGCGCCGGTGAATATCTTGCCCCGATGATCCTGAGCTGGGCCAATATCGCTTTCTACCAAGAGCTTATGGCAGCCATCCGCCAATCAATTCGCGAAGGCAATTTCAAAACCCTCGCCGCCCGCGTCCGCGAAGCCTATCCTTCGACTACGGTCGCGGAGGAAGCGGGCGCGGAGCCAGGCCCATAGCGCTCCCGGAAAAGTAAGTAAACCCCGGAAAGGATTATGATCGCCGCGCCGATCAAGGTCCACCAACTCGGGACATCGCCGAATACGGTGAAGCCCAGAGCGATCATGAAGACAATGCTGATGTAGCCAAAAGGCCCGAGGATCGGGGCAGGAGCGCGCTCATGCGCGAGGATAAGGAGCCAATGCCCGAACCCGCCGAGCAACCCCAAGCTGAGCAGAACGGACCAAACCCAGATGCCCACTGGCATTTGCCAACTCGCGAACGCAAGGGGCGCTACAAAGACAGCACCCGCCAATGGCGTATAGACGAGAGTTGTCCGTGCGGAGTCGAACCGTGCAAGATAGCGTGTCCATAAGATGTAAAGCGCGTAGCTCAAAGTCGCGAGAAGAGAAAATGACACTGCCCAATGGATGTTCCCAAAACCAGGCCGTGTCACAAACAAAACTCCAGTAAAGCCGACGCAAATGGCGAGGATGCGATGCCAGCCAATCCATTCCCCTAGCATCGGCCCTGCGAACGCAGCAACGATGAACGGCGACAGAAAAAAGATGGTCGCGGTCTGATCGAGTTGGAGGTGCTGAAGCGCCAGGAAGTTAAAGGCCGTGGCGCCGATCAGAAAAACGCTTCGAAGAAGCTGGTTCATCAGCTTGTTCGACGGCAAAGCTCGTCGCACTTGTCTCGGGCCGAGCATCACTACGATCAGCAGGGTGTTGACCATGAAGCGAACCCAGATAATCTGCAGTACTGGCATATGCGCAACCGTCGCCAGGTACTTCGCGCCCGTATCGAGAAAAGCAAAAAGAAAGGAAGCCGCGCAGGTAAGCGCGATGGCTAAAGGCCTCGAGTCGGTGAGTGGGCGTTTCTGCATAAAACTCCGCTTGAGTGCGCAACCTGACGTGGCCCCGGCTTGATCGGGCGTCATGCCGTCAAGGCTCGAGTGCGGGCGGCGGCGATTGTACAACGAGGTTTGAGAACGCCCACAGGACCGTTCTTCGCCAGGTTTTCTATCCGCATCA
The DNA here is from genome assembly GCA_049697375.1 of Rhodomicrobium sp. Lineage (GTDB taxonomy): Bacteria > Pseudomonadota > Alphaproteobacteria > Rhizobiales > Rhodomicrobiaceae > Rhodomicrobium. The sequence continues at coordinate 15 of JBAVVQ010000836.1, read as the reverse complement.
TCCGTGGTCGGGCCG
>JBAVVQ010000835.1:0-8262 GCA_049697375.1 Rhodomicrobium sp. | reverse complement strand
CAGCTTGGGAAGCTGATGCTCTACCGGCTGAGCTACACCCGCGTTGTCCCTACATTATCATCGGTGGCGTGCTTTGCAACAGCGCAGGCGCGCTGCTCACACTTATAACAGGAGATGCCCTTGCGCTGCAGGATAGGTGATGATGCCATTGCCTCCAATGATGGCGGCCTCCGTGAGCTGAGCAGGCTCCGACTTGCCCTTTCCCATGATGTGGGTCGCCGCTTCGCCCGCAGCGAGAAGGTAGTCTGTGATGATCCGGCGATGGCACCGCCACCACACAGCCTCGGCGCACATGATGGCGCAAGTCTGCGCCTCGCCGAGGCGGCGGAGTTCCAGGAGGCCTGCGTGAAAAGCCGGCGTCGCCGTGTAGTCGGCGTAGTTGCGGAAATTCTCGTTCTCCCAGAAGCCGTTCGGAGACGGACCTTGATCCTTGCGCCTGCTCCGAAGCCCTCCAAGTTCGGGGATCCGCTTGTACCCGATCCCAACGCCGCGCAGCGCATGTTCTAGCGCATCCGCGTTAAATTGCGGGTTGTGCCGCGATTTCGGGATGGTGCGCACATCAATGAGCAGGTTCAGGCCGGCTTCCTGGAGAAGCCGAATGAACTCGTCCAAAGGCCGGTTCGAATGGCCGATGGTGTAAAACCGAGCCAAGGCCGCTCCCGATGTTCTGCCGGTATAGACTTTACCGGCGCCCGAATGTTCCTGAAAGCGCTTGCGCCAAATCGGAAATCAGGTCGTCCGCATGCTCCAGCCCCACAGAGAGGCGCACCGTGCCCGGCTTTATCCCCAATTCCGCCTTGGCCTCGTCGGTCAGCCGCTGATGGGTGGTTGTCGCCGGATGCGCGATGAGGCTTTTCGCGTCGCCGAGGTTGTTCGAGATTTTGATGACCCGCAGCGCATCCATGAAGCGGAAGGTCGCTGCCTTGTCCGTGCGAAGGTCAAAGGCGACCAAGGGGCCGCCCGCCTCCATCTGCTTCTCGGCTATGGCCCGCTGGGGGTGATCCGCACGGCCGGGATACATGACGCGCTCAACCTCTGGCCGTTCCGCCAGGAAGTCGGCAATCTTCGCGGCGCTCGCCGTCTGCCGCTCGACGCGAACGGGGAGGGTTTCAAGCCCCTTCAGAAGCACCCATGCGTTGAAAGGGCTGAGCGAGGGACCAGTCTGCCTCAGATAGTTCTGAAGATGGTCCTGAATGAAGGCGTCGGTGGACAGCACCACCCCGCCAAGACAACGGCCCTGCCCGTCGATATGCTTCGTCGCGGAATAGATCACAACGTCTGCGCCGAGTTGGAGCGGCTTTTGCAGCATCGGGGTTGCGAACACATTGTCGACCATGAGGAGTGCGCCTGCGCTTTTCGCGATGGCGGCCACGCCGGCCAGATCCACAAGTTCCAGGGTGGGGTTCGCCGGACTTTCACAGAAAAGGACGCGGGTGTTGTCGCGGATCGCGCCGCGCCAAGCGGAAAGATCCCGGCCGTCAATGAGAGTGGATGAAATGCCGAACCGCGGGAGCATGTCCTCGATCACGAGGCGGCACGCGCCGAACAGCGCTTTTGCCGCGACGACATGATCGCCAGCTTTCAAGTACCCCAGAAGCGCGGACGAAACCGCCGCCATGCCCGTCGCTGTCGAGCGCGCAGCCTCCGCGCCTTCGAGAAGAGCCATTCGCGTCTCGAACATAGTGTTCGTCGGATTCGCGAACCGGCTGTAGGTGTAGCCTTCCACCTCGTTCTTGAACCGCGCTTCAGCGTCGGCCGCGTTATTGTAAACATAGCCCGACGTCAGAAACAGCGCCTCGGACGTTTCGCCGAAGGAGGAGCGAAGCGTGCCGCCGTGAACGAGAAGCGTGTCGGGATGGAGATCCGCGAGGCCGTCTTTGTCTGCCATTTCCCCCTCCTAAAGGGCGATGAAAAAAGCCGCGCCGGAGGGCAAACGGCCTTTTAGCGAGTTGTTTATCGTGGCTGCAAGCCGGCCGGCAAAGGACCACGTGGCTGCATAAAAACGCCATTGCGCACCCGGCGTCAAGCGGGCTCACCGTGGGGCCATGGGCGACATCGTTTTTCAGCATCCTGCTAATGAACCCGATTTTCGCCTGTTAGAGCCTTGTGCTCTTAACCGGACATGGGCGCCCAAAGGCTTGTTTGCAGGCATGTCGAGCAAGCCTCCCTTCACATTGGACCAGAGTCTTGGTTGCGTTTGCGTCCCGGATTCCATGACCCCGGATCTTAAGAAAATGCGCCTTACCGAGCGGTTAAAGCAAGGTAAGACCTTGATTTAAAACGAAAAACATCAAAAAACGGACGGCATCCCCGCCGCGCTCGCCGGGCTATTGCGGCGCGGGTCTTGTTAACCCACTGGTCCAAAAACATATTTAACGGACTTTTCCGCGTCCCAGTAAATGAAAAAATTCTGGCATTAAATTTAATTTAATGGGCAATTCGCTAACTATATAAAATCGTTTGTTTTCAAGTGTTTACAGCATCACACCCGTGCCCGGTCAAAGGCGCGGCCCCCATCCGCTTCGCGCCAAGTAAACCGCTTACTAACCAAACTATGACCGGAAATAATTCCGGCGCGCCTCCGTTAACCAACGCGGAATTAACGGATCGGCGCAGCAACGATCCGTTCATCTTTGTCGCCTCGCAATGCGCCGTCATCCCGGAAACACCATCGGCGTCAGCCGGGATCGGACAAGCCGCGTCCCGCCCAAGAGTTGACCATAGGACTCGCCATCAGCGAGGAGAACCCCGCGAGCGATCAGGCGGCGAGCGAGGCGCGACGCACGGCGAGCGGGATGGGTTTCGCGCAGGCCCATTTCGCAATGGCATTGATATCGTAGAAGCGGCAGGCCTCCATCAACATCCGGCATTCGGTCCAGATGTCGCCGTCCACCATCGGCATGAAAAGATCGGCGATGTTGTCCACGCCGAGATAGCAGCGCACGCCCGCCTGATGAAGCTTCGGGAACGGGGCGATGGAGTTGTGCAGCGGCGCAGTCATCTGCAGTTTCGCCATGCTGAGCGCAGCCGACGGACAGATCACGACGCCCATATCGGCTTCGAGAATTTTCGCGATGATGCGGTCCTGCTCGCGTTCCTCTTTTGCGCCAACGGAGATTGCATGGATGGCGAAGACGCGACCCCGCATGCCATGCTCGATCGTCTTCGCGGCAAGGAGTTCCGTCTCGTTTTCGAGCGGGTTGTTCTCCTGGTCGACATGCACGTCCACCGGCTTTCCAAGCCGCTTGGCAAGTTCGAGGATAATGTCGAGATGCGCCTCGGGGCGCGGACGATCGCGTGACGGAAGACCGCCGCAATAATCGGCCATCCTGCAAGCCTCGGCATATTGTTCGTAGGAGGCGGGATCAAGAACGCCCTGAAGCGGCTGTACGCCGACCTCGAAAGTGATCTTGTCGGCGTAACGCTTCTTGACTTCGACGGCGGCGGTAATCGGCAGAAGCCCGACCGTGCTATCGGCGTCAACCATCGTCCGGCAGTATGTCACACCCTGCTCGATCATGGTCTCGAGCCCGCGGCTTATCCGCTCGACAAGGTCGTCATGGGTATAGTTCTCTTTGAGATAGCGGTAGATCTCCCACTTCTTCTGCATGTCGACCTGGCTGAGGCGCAGGTTCTCCATGTTGATGAGGTAGGCCTTGTCGAAATGGGCGTGGTGGTTTGCGATGCCGCCCAGCCTCTCGACGGCTTCGATGAAATGGAGATGCAGGTTCCAGGGCTGCGAATTATCGGCGAGCTTGTAGCGGAACGTCCCCCTGCTGGTGTCGCGAAAGATCTGCTGAAGCGTGGCGATGCCCACATCGCAATCGGTGATGAGCGGGATGCCGTTTTCGATGCACAGCTTTCGGATGAGCTTGGCGTCCGATGCCTCGTCATAGTCGTCGTCGCCGGTCAGCACATTGATGACGAGATCGAAACGGTTTTCTTTAAGAAAAGTCAGGATATTTGGAGAACGGCGATCGTTAATTTTGTGAATTTCGATACTTTCGATACCGTATGTGGCAAGAAATTTATGGGTCCCTGGTGTGGAATAGATATCGACTTCGAGGTCCAGAAACTGTTGAATCGCAGGCAACATGCGGTTTTTGTCTTCTGCCTTGCCTGCGCTGATAAGAACCTTTTTTCGGCTCTTTCTGCCCAGCAACTTCAGATTGAAGGCGAGCATTTCCAGCGAAACTCCATCGGTCATCACTTACCCCTTGCGTTCTTCCCCCTTTTCTTCTGTGCGCGCACACCTCCCGGCGCCGCGCCAATCCACGGACCCGCCCTCTCCGCAAATTGCCGCATCCTGATGCGTAAGAAGCATGCAGTCAAGTTGCAAAACCGCGCGGCCGCATGACAATTGGTTAAGCCAGTACAGCAGAAGAGATTTCTATCTTTGTGCGTAGCCAGCGTTGAGCATGCATAGGGTGAAGGAACTTGTGTACATCTCGGCGCCCTTCTCACGCGCGCGCGACAAATTCTCCATGCTATTGCGCTCGGAGACGATGGATTTCTCAAGCGCCGCGCTTGCCGCCATCGCTTTGACTTTACAGTCATTTTGCGCGATTAGAGCCGCACGCTCTTTTTCTGCTTCAGTTTTGTACTTGCCCCGATCGGAGAGGACGAATTGTCTCTCGGGCGCGGTTGTTCCTGCGGCAGCGCAGGCGGAGAGGACGGAAAGCATCAAGAGGGGAAGCAGACGCAACACGGTCATTTTATCCTAAATTGAAAATATGATTTATCTCATAGCACATTTCAGATCGCGCGGCCCAGCGAAGCTTGCAGCTAAGGTTTCCTATTGCTTCCACCAACGGTGTGTACTATATACACATTGCAGGGCTGGACTTGACAGAAGTATTCCAGCCTCGAAACTGGCGCTTCAAAATCAAAACACCGCCCAAGCGGGGTAATTGAACGCATGTCCAAATCTAGCCGTGAAATTATTGCGGCGCTTTTGAAGGACAATTGGTTCGAAGCGGGTCAAACAGGAAGCCATAAGCATTTCAAGCACCCAACGAAGCCCGGAAAAGTCACGGTCCCGCATCCAAAACGGGACTTGCCCTTGAAGACCGTCAAAAGCATCGAAAAAGCATCCGGCGTAAAGCTAGTTTGAGGGGAAGCGAACGGAAAAGTTAAAGTGAAGAAAATCTACTATCCAGCGTTTATCGATAAGGACGCCGATAGCGATTTCGGCGTCAGCTTCCCGGATTTTCCCGGCTGTGTAAGCGCAGGGAAAACTTTGGAAGACGCGCTCCTGGGCGCGCAGGAAGCGCTTTCGGGCCATGTCGCGCTCATGGTCGCCGATGGCGACGCATTGCCGAGACCCACTTCTCTCGAACAGGTTACGGCAGAAAAGGAAGCGTCTACGGTCGCGATCACGCTCCTCCCTGCCGTGCTGCCGGGGCGGGCGCGGCGGGTCAATGTTACATTGGATGAAGCTCTGCTCGAAGAAATTGATCAGATCAGCGACAACCGCTCGGGCTTCCTTGCCGAAGCGGCGCGCGCGGAGCTCGCCCGCCGCCGGGCGTGACTTCTATTGCGGCAAGGGCACGCCACCGGCTTCGAACGCCTCACGCTGGCGCCCTTCGATGTCTTCCAACTTGAAATCCTCGATGACCTCGTTGAAGACGCGGTAGAAATTCATCTCCGTCGCAAGGTGCAGGAAGACCGCCCCGAGACCAATGGCCGCCCGGTCCATGAAAACGAACTCGCGCGGAATCTTCACGGGGCCTTTATCCCTCAAGCCCATATGCACGCGGTAAACCTCGCGCCGGCCATATTCGCTCGGCGCCACGCCATCGGCGACCGGTCTCACGCGGTCGTCCAGGAGCGGCCCGTAAATAAAGCCCGCCCAGATGTTCAAGACGTCGATCAGATCGTTGGAGAGACCGCGAAAGCCCCACGTCTCGTAGGCGTGCACGATAAGATCGCGGTCCTTGGTGCGAATGCCGTGATAGAGATCGATCACGCCGCCCACGAATTTTGGGTGGAAGGTGCGGATGCAGCCATAATCGAGAAGATTGATGCCGGCGGCGCGGCCATCTTTCTCGAAAATCGTGTAATTGCCGAGATGCGGGTCGCCGTGGATCACCGCATAATGGCTGAAGGGATACCACCAGGCGCGGAAGAGCGCCTTCGCGATCAGATTTCGTTCCTCGAGCGGGCGCGTCTTATAATTCAACAGCTTGCCGCCGTCGAGCCACGTCATGGTCAGAAGGCGCTTCGTGGATAGCTCCGGCAGACGCTCCGGCGCCAGGATGGTGGGATCGCCTTTGAAGATGCGGCCGTAAAGCGCCATGTGCCGCGCTTCAAGGTCATAGTCGAGTTCCTCGCGAAGGCGCGCGCCGATCTCGCCGACGATTTCCGAGGTATCGAGCGCGGCGTCCATCCGCTTGTAGATGCTCATCACAATGCGCAGCTGATTGAGATCGGCTTCCACCGCCGACTGCATCTCGGGGTATTGGAGTTTCACCGCGAGCGGACGGCCATCGAGAGCGGTGGCCTTGTGCACTTGGCCGAGGGAAGCGGCCGCCGCCGCCTCCTCGCCAAAGCTTGAAAATTTGGCTCGCCAGTCCGGCCCGAGTTCGGCGGCCATGCGGCGGCGCACGAAGGGCCAGCCCATCGGCGGCGCCATGTTCTGAAGCTGTCCAAGCTCGGCGGCGTATTCCGGCGGGATCGCATCGGGAATGGTCGAGATGAGCTGCGCCACCTTCATCAGTGGCCCCTTCAGGCCGCCGAGCGCGGCCGCAAGCTGCGATGCATTCTTTTGGCGATCGGTTCCAGCGCCGAGAAGGTAATTAGCCCCGATCCGCGCCGCGATTCCTCCAACATTGGAACCCACCTGCGCATAGCGCTGCACGCGCCTGGAGAAGCGATTGCCTTCGCGGTCGCGCCCTGATTCTGGGATTTCAATCTCGCCATTTCGGCCAGAGTTGTCCGCCAAACTGTCTACTCCTCGAATATTTAAGCTTGCAAAGCTGCCAGTCAGGAATGCGGCCCCGAATGATGCATAAATGGGATCGCTTCACAGATTGCCCATATCTGGGGCATTGGAAGCATCAACGCGACTGGAACCATCGAAAGCGCCTGCTCACGCGTCAAGGTCAGACTTTCCTCACCGGGCAAGGATAGCGCGCGACAACCGGGTCGGCGGTCAGCAATAAGATGCCTTCGATCATGGCTTGAGCCGCCAGAATGCGGTCGAAAGGATCTTTGTGAATTGGCGGCAAAACGCCAATCGCGACTGCGTGCTCTCCTTTGATCTCAAGCTCACGATAGCCGTTCTCAAGAAGACCTCGGCGCAGCAGGCGGGCGTCGACATGAAAATCCTCACGGCCAAGCCCGTTTTTGATCGCGATTTCCCAAAGACTGGCTACGCTGAAAACAACGTCGGTTTGCGGATTTTCGAGCAACTCCCGTGTCTCTCGCGTCAAGCGGCTCGGCTGACCCGCCGCCCAAAGCAAAAGATGCGTGTCCAGCAAGACTTTCATCGATCGCCAAAAAGATGCTCTATTTCTTCCTCGCCTATCCGGTCGAAATCATCCGGCACGGCGATAAGTCCCTCCATAAAGCCGAGACGGCGCTTGCCTTCGCTCAAGGGCGCATCAATGGCTGTCACTTTCACCAGAGGCTTTCCAGCCTTGGCGATAATGAACGGCTCTCCTTTTGCGGCCAGTTCGACAAGCCGCGAGAGATGGGTCTTGGCTTCGTGGATGTTTATAATGTCCATGAGGGGCTCGCTAGGTTTATCGGACTTAGTTTAGTGAGCCGCCTCATCGAATGCAAGCAGACGAGCCTGCCTCGTGCGCCAGCCGCTCGGGTCACGCTTCGAGAGCTTCCAGCTCCGTGATCATATCCTCGATCACCTTCAGACCCATAGCCCAGAATCCCGGATCGGTCGCATCGAGGCCGAACGGCGCCAGCAACTCCTTGTGATGCTTGGTGCCGCCCGCGCGGAGCATTTCGAGATAGCGGCCCTCGAAGCCTTCCGGCGCGCGCTCATAGGCGGCATAGAGCGAATTCACGAGACAATCGCCGAAGGCATACGCATAAACATAGAACGGGGAATGGACGAAGTGTGAGACATAGGTCCAGTAGGCATCGTAGCCGTCATTCAGTCTGATCGCCGGGCCTAAGCTCTCGCTCTGAACCGAGAGCCAAAATTCGCCGAGTTTGTCTGAAGTCAATTCTCCGTCGCGGCGCGCTTGATGCACCAGACGCTCGAACTGATAAAAGGCGATCTGCCGGACGACGGTGTTGATC
>JBAVVQ010000834.1:0-4074 GCA_049697375.1 Rhodomicrobium sp. | reverse complement strand
GCCTTGGGATGATCGCCGCTGTCATCATGCTGGGTTTCGGCCTATGGTGGCTCGGACGCGCCGAAGCCGCAGCTCGCAAAGCTGGCGAGGGTTTCGGAAGGGAAGCAGAAGTCTCCGGCTCCGTCGTCGACGATGAACTTGTTCGTGAGCGGGCCACCGTCGCCCAAAGCTTCGACCCCGCCGAGATCGCCCACGGTCACCTCACCAAAATTCCACCGCCTATCAGTTTTGCCGCGCTTCCTCTCGTCGTCGTCATTGCCGTCAATCTTTTGATGTCGTTCTGGGTGTTGCCGCAGATCGATGCCTTGTTTCTGGCGGAACAGCGCTGGGGGAAAACCTCGCTCACAGCCGTGGGCGGCGTCTGGGCGGTGATCGTGGCGCTGGCGGCGGCAAGCGTCGTCCTCATCGCCGCCAACCGACAGCGTTTGCCGTCATTGCGCCAAAGCATCGACGCGGGCGCCAACGCGTCCGTTCTGCCAGCTTTCAGCGTTGCGAGCCTCGTCGGTTTCGGCGCTGTCGTTGCCGCCCTTCCAACCTTTGGATTGGTTCGCGATTGGGTGCTCTCCATCGGCGGCGGTCCTCTGGTTTCGCTCGCGGTAGCAACAAACGTGCTTGCCGCCCTCACGGGCTCGGCCTCGGGTGGCCTTACAATCGCGCTCGACGCCTTGGGCGCGACTTATATGCGCATTGCGGCCGAGGCTGGCATTGATCCGGCGATTATGCATCGCGTCGCCGTGATCGGCGCGGGCGCCCTCGACAGTTTGCCGCACAATGGGGCAGTCGTGACCTTGCTTGCCGTCTGCGGCTCCTCGCATCGCGAAAGCTATTTCGATATCGTCATGGTCGCTATTGTTGGAGCCTTGCTGGCCCTCGTCGCGGTCATTATTTTGGGAACGATGGTTGGTTCATTCTGACCTATCGTCGAAGACCCTCCGCCCCATTCCTTAAAGCAATTTGATTATCTTCTCCTTGTATCTCCACAGCTTAGGGTAAGCCGTTATTATTTTTTCCTTACAGATCTAAATATTATTATTTCTCCTTACATTTCTAGATGTCTGAGTATAGAAAATCGCTTAACGGCTTGCCGTGCACCAACCCTATATTTCCCAAGAGGTCTCAGATGGCTATTTCCGCGGAGTCGACAGCTGGCGGCGAACCCGCTCCTAAATCCTGGTGGCTTTATCTGCTTCTAGGCATCGTTTTTATTATCGGCGGTTTCATCGTCCTTGGCGATGTCACCTTAGCCTCGGTCATCAGCGCCATTGTCATCGCCTGGGCGCTTTTGATCGTAGGAGTTATCCAGGTGGTCCACGCCTTCAGCGCGACGGGATGGAAAGGATTTCTCCTCGATCTCCTGGTCGGCGCCCTCTACATCGCGGCCGGCTACATACTTCTAGCCAATCCCCTGGCGGCGACACTCAAGCTCACGCTTATTCTGGGCATTATTTGGCTTGTTTCGGGAGTGTTGCGGATTGTGCTTGCCGCCGTGCTGTGGCGAGATGCGGGGTGGCTTCTCCTCCTCTCCGGCATTATCGGCGTCCTTGCAGGCGGCATCATCATATCGGAATGGCCACAATCGGGGCTTTGGGTCCTGGGCCTTCTTCTTGGCGTTGACCTTCTCTTCCATGGCTTCGCCTGGATAGGATACTCATTCTCGATTCCATCCCGCCGGCCCCAGGCTGCGTAGTGGATTGAGCTTGCTGACGCCGGGGTCTGACACCGGCGTCAGCCAACCCACAAAACAACGCCGAACACGGCCGATAGCGCAAGAAGGCAGATCCCCGCCACGGGCCATTGTCCGGTGATGTCATCCACCCGCTCAAGCGTTTTCGCCAAGGCGAGGGCCACACGGCGAAGGGGGCTCGCCCAAATGAAAAAGCCTCCAACCCAAGGCAGCCGCTCCATCGGGCGCTCCCAGCGGGCCAGAAAGATCGCAAGCACACCTCCCGCCAGAATCGTCCAGACAACCGTTGAAAGCGTCGTCAGTGTCAGTGGGTTTGGCGGACTTCCGCCCGGCAGCGAGAGATAGTCCCCCCAAGGAAAAAGCCCCAGCAACAGCGAGCAAAGCGCCAGGACCAGGGCAGCCGCTTCCTGGCTGCGCGGTATATCTGTGCGCGGGCTTTCTGGTTCGCTTGAGGGCGTCAGCGCGTTGGCAAGCACCAGAGCGAGGTAGGCGGCTGTGAAAATACCGCCCGCCTGTATGACAACGGCCCACCACCATTGGCCGGTCTCATCCGAGGCTTGGAGCAGCAAATCCTTCGCGAGATAAGCGCCGCTCGAAGGGACGCCCACCAGCGCCAAACCACCCAGAGCAAAGGCAAGAACGGCAAGGGGCGACACGCGAGCCGCTCCCGGAAGCGCCGCGATCCGGTCGTGCCCCAGCGCCGCATAGATGAGCCCCGCTGACATGAACATGGCGGCCTTCGCGGTGGCGTGGGACATGGCCTGAATCATGCCGCCCGATAGCGCAAAGCCGTGACGGGACGCAGAGCCAGGGGCGAGCGGGAACATCAGGAAGAGATAGCCGATCTGCGCCAGCGTCGAGTAGGCGATCAAGAGCTTCAGTCTCACTTGGCGCAGCGCGAGGATACTGCCGAATACAATCGCCGCCGCGCCAAGCGCCGCGAGCAACTGCCTTGCGGTTGAGGATGGAAAGTCCGGCATCACATCGAACCAGAGCCGTACCGCGATGAAGAAGGGTCCCTTCACGACCAGCGCCGACAGCACCGCGCTGCCAGCGGCAGGCGCAGAGGCATGGGCAGGCGGCAGCCACAGATGCAGGGGGAAGAGCGCCGTCTTCGCGAGAAGCCCGACTGTCATCAACGCCGCCGCTATGATCGCCACAGGCTCGGGGCGGATCCGTTGGGAGAGGAGGACGATATCGAGCGTTCCGTAAGCGCCATAAATCAGCACGGTTCCGGCCAGATAAAGAACCGATCCCAGCAAGGCGAAAAGCAGATAACGCAGCGCGGCCTGGAATGTCTCTGGCCGGCCATCCAGGCAGACAAGCGGCGCGGCGGCAAAAGTCAGAAGCTCCAGCCCGACATAGAGCGTGAAGAGGTCACCGGCGACGAAGATGAGGTTCAGCGCGCTCCAGATCGAGGGCAGCAAGATCCAGAACGCGAACGGCGCTCGCGCTTCCGCCAAATCCGGAGGCGTCCGGAAATCGGCGCGCGCATAAATGGCGACGGCGCAGATTACGAGTGCTGTGATGACCATCATGACCACCGACAGCCCGTCAGCACGGAGCGCCACGCCGAGCGGAGGAGCCCACCCCCCGACGAGATAGGTAATGGAAGCGCCAGTGCTCCGCTTTGCCGCCGCAATGGCGATGGCGATCGCAAGGCCAGCGGGCATGGTCGCAAGCGCAATCCGCTCAACGTTTCGCCCGCCGCTCACAAAGGCCGCCAGCACGCTTGCTACGGGGACGAAGATCGAGAGCACGAGCAGGAAGCCGGCCGCGGTCGTCCCATCTGGGCTCTGGGCAGACCCCAACATCATTCGTCGATGGAATAGGCGGGGTCGTCCGCAAGCGCGCCGACGCTCAGCGTTGTCGACCCTGTCGCTTTGAAGAACCGCAGCAGGAGCGCAACCGCCAGCGCTGTGCCCGCCGCCGCAACGACAATTCCCGTGATGACAAGCGCCTGCGGTACGGGATCGCCGCTCAACGCCGAAACCGATCCCCTGCGTGCGACAACGCCAAATAACAAAAACACACCGCTGCTCAGGAGATTAAAAGCGAGAATTTTCCGAAGTGGCCGCGGATTGACGATCACGCCGTAGAGGCCGAGTCCTGCCGCCGCCGCGCCGCACAGGCCGAATATAGCTGCGGTGGTCATGGTGCATCTTCCCTTTCCGGCGGCCCCGCGATAAGGAGGCCGAGCGTGACCGCGACCGTTAACGTCATCGCAAACTCAATCACTAGAAGCAAAGGTTTGGCATAGGCGACTGGATAGGCGAGGAATGCTTCGCCCAGCCAAAGTCCGCCAAAACCGACGATAAGGAAGAGCAGCGGACCCGCAATCAGCGCGAGCCTGACGCTGCGGTTGCTGATTGGCGGCGCATCTGTAAGCC
>JBAVVQ010000833.1:0-3667 GCA_049697375.1 Rhodomicrobium sp. | reverse complement strand
GGCCTATGCGCAGGAAAACAAGCTTCTGCCGGAGAAAAAACAGCAGCTTACCGTCGGAGGCTGGGGAGAAGATCTTCAACGCCATGTCAAGCGCCCCCTTCCTTCGCTTGACCGGGGCGTCCTTTTCCTCATGGCAACGCCGCTTGACCGGCTTCAAGGGATCGTTGAGTTCTGCGAAGCCGCGAAAGCCTTGCGCCTCAAGGCGCGGCGCGCCCGCTTCTTTCTCGCGAGCACGCCCGGCGAGGCGGACTCGCCATTGCCCGCCGCCGTGCTCAGGCAATATCGCGAGTTCGTTCAGTATGTCGGTCCTGCCGACGACCCAAGCCGCCTGATCGCGAGGTGCCACGTCATCGTCGCGCCATCCTACGGCAACGGCGCTCCGCGCTCGCTTTTCCAGGCCTTGGCGCTCGGCCGGCCGATCATTACGACGGACACCCGGAGCTGCCGCGATTTCGTGCAGGAAGGTTCGAACGGCTATCTGGCGGCGGTCCGCGATGAGGCGGCTCTGGCGCGCCGAATGATCCAAATTTTGCATCGGCCAGACCTTATGCCCAAGATGGCGGAAGCCTCGAGACGCCTTGCCATGCGATATTACGATATGAATGCCGTTAACTCCCTCGTTCTCGAAGCGCTCGGCCTTTGAGCGGACCTGCAGTTTTCATTCCTTTGCATGAAAATCCCGCGGCGCTCCCCCGAGTGCGACGCTACAGCGCGCCGAAATCCCTTAGGCGAGGGCCTCCTGCGACAATGCGCAAGCAACATAAAGGGCGGGCGGTCTTTACACTCTAGGCGGGCAAGAAGACCTGATGCAACGGAGTTCCCATGCGGATTCTGGTCGTCGGCGCCGGCGGATTCATCGGGCGGCACATCGCCATCGAGGCCGCCAGGGCCGGGCATGAGGTTGTCGCCTGTGGACGGGACACAGCGCAACTTCGCTTCATGTTCCCTCGCTGGAAGACAACCCATTGCGATTTTGCCCGCGATGGCTTCGAAGACTGGCGGCAGCGCCTTCAGGGCGTCCACGCGGTCGTCAATGCCGCCGGCATCTTTCAGGGCGACAGAGCCAACAGCCTTGAAACCGTTCATGTCACGGGGCCTCGGGCGCTCTTTGAGGCCTGCGCCGAGCTCAGAGTTCAAAAGCTGATCCAGATCTCGGCTCTTGGAGCCGACGACAAAGCGAAATCCGAGTTTCATCTCACGAAGCGCAAAGCTGACGCGCTCTGCCTGACGCTTGCGGAAAGCCACCAGCTTCTTGGCTGGACAGTTGTCCGGCCCTCGCTCGTGATCGGGAGGGGCGGACAAAGCACGGCGCTGTTCGCCGCGCTCGGGGCGTTGCCGCGCCCCCCGCGGCTGGCTGCCGGGAGGTGGGAGCTCCAGCCCCTTCACGTGTCCGATCTCGCCTATGGCGTCATCATTCTCTTGGAGCGCGAAGAGCCATCGCCGCGCGAGCTCGACTTCGCCGGCCCTAAACCGATGACTACCGACCAACTAACGCACACGCTCCGGCGCTGGCTTCGTCTTCCGCCCGCCGGAGTGTTCACGGCGCCTGAGTGGTTTTTGCGGGGCGCGTCTGCTTTGGGAGGACATTTCTTCTTCGGCGCGCTGTCGCGGCAAAGCCTGGACATGCTGGCGCGGGGCAACACGGCCTGCGTGACGCCGCTGAAGGAAACTTTGCATTGGCTGCCGCGCCCGCTGCCGGAAGCGATGGCGGCGGACCCCTCGACGCAAGCGGACCTCTGGCATGCGCGGCTCTATTTCTTCAAGCCTGCGCTGCGGACCAGCCTCGCGCTGCTTTGGATCGCGACAGCGATCATATCCGGATTCATTTATCCGCTTGAGAAGAGCATGGCCATGGTATCGGGCCTCGGCGTCAGCGAGAGCCATGCCACGGCGCTTGTCTATGGGGGCGCAGCTTTGGACGCTCTTCTCGGCTCTGCGCTGCTCGCCAACATCCGTCCGGCTCTTGTGGGGGTCTTGCAGATCATCGCGATGCTGGTCTTTACGGTTCTCGCCACGATGGCCGTTCCGCAGGTCTGGAGCGACCCACTCGGGCCGCTGATGAAGAACCTTGCCGTCCTGCTGGCTACGCTGACTATGATCGCGCTTGAAGCGAGGCGATGAGCTACCTTTTCCTGAAGTACATTCACATCCTCAGTTCGACACTGCTGTTCGGAACTGGCCTTGGCACGGCGTTTCACGGCTTTCTTGCATTCAGGACGAAAGACCCGCGCGTGGTGGCGGCAGTTGGACGCTCTGTCGTGCTGGCCGACTGGCTCTTCACGGCTCCTGCAGTCGTGATCCAGCCAATCACAGGGGTGACGATGGCGGTTCTCGCCAGCGTGCCGCTCACGCAAGGCTGGCTGGCGCTGTCAATCGCGCTCTATGTTCTGGTTGGCGTGTGCTGGCTTCCAGTTGTCTGGCTGCAAATACAGATCAGGCGCATGGCCCAGGAAAGCCTCAAGAACGGGAATCCGCTGCCACCCCTATATTACCGCTATCTGCGCCTCTGGTTCATGCTTGGCTGGCCTGCTTTCACTGCCGTTCTTGCGATTTTCTACCTGATGGTATTCAAGCCTGAACTGTGACATCCATAGACATGATCACGGCAAAACCTCTCAAAACTGAGAGGTCTGCAGCTGATGCGGGCGCAGCGGGGACTTGAGGCAAAATTCTTCTCTATGTTTTGGAGCGCAGCTTAAGCAAAAAGCTTCTGCTAACGCCCGTGCAACCGTAATCAGGTCGCTCGAATAGCGGTCACTGGCGTAAGCGCTCACTCCTCGCCATCCTCCCCGCCACACTACCCCAACTACCTGACCCTATGCTTCAGAAGTCAAATAAAATTTTGAAATGGATAAGAAAGCACAGATTATAATCATAATTGCGCCGACATCATAAAATCTAATAACTCGATAAGAAAGATTAGATTTATAAGCTCTCCTAGCGATGGCCACCTATCCAGGACTAGACTAAAGTTTTATCACATAAAAGCATCACTTAGAGTTGAAGACGTTTTAATAGTGGTTCAAAAGTAGGCCAAGACCTCATCCTTATGTGCCGCCTACCGCTTTATAAAATATAGCGAATTAGATCATGTTTATAGCTTCGATATAGCCAAGATCCAATGCGGATGAATACTTCGATGCTGTTACCTAGGGAACAGCCCACACCGAAGCGATGGTCCACTCGTTGCGGAGAAGTTCGAATGCCTCGACTTCGTAACTCGATGAGATCAAAATGACTCTCAATCTCTCAAAAACGCTCTTGACGCTGTCAGCGACCATTTTGCTTGTGGCTGCGTCCGCAACGTCCGCGGATGCCAGACCGCATGCTAAACGGCTGAGCCGAACCCAAAGCGAGTCCGCCTATTACCACTCGAATTTCAATGGCATGCGGGATAGCTCCTGCTTTTCCGGCCTGCCCGCTTTGTACGCCTGCTCCGCGAATGGCGGTTGACCGTCGCACCTCAACCGCGTCTTCGAGGCGCGGTTTCTTTATGAGAGCAAAACAAGCAACGGCAGTTACTTCCGTGCGCCGTTGCTCGCTTTCCGCGTTTGCTTGCGCACCGGTTCACCGGCCTCACCAAAAGCTTGAGCGTTGCTATGGACGGCCCGCGGGAAAGAGCAACCCGCTCTTTTAGTTTTGTTCCGTGCGGAACAGCGCCCCTTGA
>JBAVVQ010000832.1:0-1621 GCA_049697375.1 Rhodomicrobium sp. | reverse complement strand
GGTCAGTTGCACAATCTTGCGCGCCTTTACTGGTACACGGTCGAGTTCGGGCTGATCCAAGTCGCCGAAGGCTTACGAATTTTCGGCGCAGGTATCATGTCGTCTCCCGCGGAGACGCTGTTTTCGCTGGAGGACAGTTCACCGAACCGTGTCGCCTTCAACCTCGAACG
The DNA here is from genome assembly GCA_049697375.1 of Rhodomicrobium sp. Lineage (GTDB taxonomy): Bacteria > Pseudomonadota > Alphaproteobacteria > Rhizobiales > Rhodomicrobiaceae > Rhodomicrobium. The sequence goes on along the minus strand of JBAVVQ010000832.1, from coordinate 1,451 downwards.
CGTCATGCGGACGAAATACATCATCGACGACTTCCAGCAGACCTACTTCGTGATCGACAGCTTCGAGAAGCTGCTTGCGGACTGCTACCAGGATTTCGGGCCGGTCTATGACCGCCTGCGAGGCGCGCGCGACATCCAGGCCCACGGATTGACCGAAGGCGATCGCGTGATTAGCCGGGGCGACCTCCACTACTTCCGGGCCAAGGGAAAGGCGCTCAACGCCGCGACATGACCCTCTGCTCGATGGCGCCGAAAATCGAGGCTCCCTCGGCATCGCGCATTTCAATGTGAACAGTGTCGCCGGGCTTCAGAAACGGCGTTCGCGGCGCGCCGTAACGCAGAGATTCGACAACACGCTGCTCAGCAAGGCAGGAGTAACCGGAGCCGCCCTTAGAAACCAGTTTTCCCGGACCTCCATCCTTGCCGCAGTTGGAAACCGTGCCGGAGCCGATGATCGAGCCTGCAGAGAGTGGGCGCGTGCGGGCAGCATGAGCAATCAAAACGCCGAAATCAAAGGTCATATCCACGCCGGCATTCGGCTTGCCCAAGGGCGCGCCGTTCACAAAAGACAGGAGCGGAAGGTTGAGCTTTCCGCCCTGCCATGCATCGCCCAGCTCATCGGGCGTAACCGCGACCGGCGAAAACGCCGTTGGCGGCTTCGACTGGAAGAAGCCGAAGCCCTTTTCAAGCTCAGGCGCGACAAGCCCTCGCAGAGTGACATCATTGGCGAGCATCACGAGCCTGATATGCGGGAGCGCCGTTTCCGGGGCGGTTCCCATCGGAACGTCGCCGGTTATGACTGCGACTTCCGCTTCCAGATCAAGGCCAAGGCTTTCGTCGCCCGGCAAAGGGATCGGATCGTGCGGACCCAGAAAGGCGTCGGAGCCGCCCTGATACATGAGGGGATCGGTCCAGAACGAAGCGGGCATTTCCGCGCCTCGCGCCTTTCTCACGAGCGCAACATGGTTCACATAGGCCGAGCCGTCGACCCATTGATAGGCTCGCGGCAGCGGGGCGGCGCAAACATCTTCACGGAACGGGATCGCGGCTACAAGGCCAGCCTCCAGCTTTTCCGCTCGTGCTGCCAGAGCGGGCGCGATGCCAGACCAGTCGTCGAGCGCGGCCTGCATCGTTGGCGCGATGCTGCTGGCCAGAACGGCGCGGGAGAGGTCCCGTGAAACAATGACCAGCCGGCCGTCGCGGCCGGATTTTAGCGAGGCGAGCTTCATCGGATCAAACCCCTCACCCCGGCCCTCTCCCGCAAGGGGAGAGGGAGTAGGGTAAGCCCGTGGCTGTGGCGTTCCTTCTCCCCGCCGCATCCGCTTGCGGATGCGGTCAATTTTGAGTTGCGAACTCGCCGAGGCGAGTTCGCCAGGAGAAGGACAGGATGAGGGGAAATGCGATCGGAAACCATCATGGCTTTCCGTTGAAGCGCTTTTTAAGGCCAGCCC
>JBAVVQ010000831.1:0-2744 GCA_049697375.1 Rhodomicrobium sp. | reverse complement strand
CTGCTTTGGGAGCAGAGGGTCGCGTGTTCGAATCACGCCGCCCCGACCACCTGCCGCGAATAATGTTCGACCATTTGCCGTGACTGACCGGTCACCGCTGCCACCTCGGCATTGGTGCATCCCGCTTTGAGCGGGCAGACTTGTGCCCGTGAAAGACACGGGTCTTTCGGCGCCTACAGCTTCCTTTTCGTCTTGGGTCTGCGTGACGGCGATGAGCCAACGTCTACACGGCGCTCCAAGTTTGGAATTGTCGTTTTCGAAACAAAGCGATTAAATATTTAATTATAAAAAAGCTTCAAAAAATATTTGAAAAAACTATTTTCAACGCCATGGCTAGGCTATATCCCGTCCAATGGGGAGAAACCATTAGAAACTCGTTTGAATGCGGAGGCTCAGCCTCCTGTTTGAGGTCGCAGGATTTTGGCCGATCCGATTTATATAGCTGTCGTTGATGACGAACCGGAAGTTCGCCATGTGCTGAGGCAAGGTCTGGAGGCAGAGGGCTTCGCCGTCGTCGAGGCCGGCGACAAGGATGCTTGTTTGCTCTGCCTAGAGACTTATCCCATCAAGCTAATCACGCTCGATTTGAAGCTCGATCATCAAGAAGGGCTCACACTTGCCCGTGAGATCAGAGCATCTCGTAACGTGCCGATCATTATGATCACGGCATACGACACGCCGCTTGACCGGGTTGCGGGGCTTGAGCAGGGCGCTGACGACTACATCACGAAGCCGTTCCACATCAAGGAGGTCGTGATAAGAGTCCGGAGAGTGCTTGCCACCTACGGGGTATTGGATGCTGTGCCGCCAACAGTGAGCACCCCTTCATGCTATGCTTTTGATGGTCTTCTTTTCGATCCTCGCAAACATGAACTAAGGTCGGCCAACGGCTCGCTCATCGAATTGACGGAAACGGAGGTGCGCCTCCTTAAGCTGTTTTTGAAGCATCCTGGGCGCGTTTTTTCCCGTGATGAGATCACGCAGATGCTGCGTGGGCATGAGTGGTCACCCCTCGATCGAATGATTGACGGTCACGTGTCGCGGCTGCGCCGCAAGATCGATATTCCTGGGAAAGATGAAACCAGTTTCATTAAGAGCGTCCGAGGCGTGGGATACGCCTTCGCCGGTGACGTCAAGCACGTTTAATTTACAATTTTGAAGGACTTATGCGCCGATATTGAAGCCTCAGGACAGGCGCTTCCTCGCTCCTAAAAGGGCTTCAGCTTAAACACAATTCTGTACAATTCTTTATCTTTGCGGCCATCGTTAGCTGGGCGATATAGGCCGCTCACGAAAGGCGGAGGAGAGGGCTCAGGGAATGAATTTGGATGAAAATTCTGCAAATAGTTTCGATTTTTCGCAAGGCCTACGCTCTATCGAGGCTGAACTCTCTTCAGAGTGCTTTCTTTGCTTGAAATCAGAGGAAGCCCTAGAAAAAGATTGGGCGAGCTCAACGGCTAGGTTGGGCGTGAAAGAGCCGGAAAAGGAGCGCCTCAAAAGATTGGAGAGAGAACTTATCGACCATCTTATTGAGGAATATGAACGTGTGGTGGAGGACGGCCTCCCTCCGCAGAGGGCCGTTGCGAGCCTGCTGGAATGGGCGTCCCGCGAGTGCCCGAGGCTAGTTCCCTGAGGGGAAACCCGGGGCGTCAGCGCGTCGGTAAAAAGAAATATTTTTTGCAGTCGAAGACCCGTTCTTGCTTTGCCGGAATATGTTCTTGAAAGTGAAAGAGCGAGCGTCAGCTCATACATAATTAGGCCCTGCAACCATCCCCCAACTTCCCTCGCGGCTATTGACGTTGGCTGCTCGATGCTGAAGTCGAGCTTCGTTGCGAGCCTGCCGGCCCGTGTGGCGCCTGACTTGTCCGGCGAAAAGTCTCGTCGGCTGAGTCCTGCTGCCCAGATGCGAGCAAAGCAAGCCGTTCGCGCCCCTTAATCCGAAAAGTCTAGATGGATCGGAAAACTCCACACCGGAACCTCTGCCTGCCGCATGGGTTGGGACGAGATACGTTCGAGCTAAGGAGGAGATTCCATGAACTGGGATCAAATAGTCGGCAATTGGAAGCAGTTCGAAGGCAAGGTGCAACATCAGTGGGGCAAACTTACCGATGACGACCTGGCCCAGGCGAAAGGCGACCAGAAGGTGCTGGCAGGAAAGATTCAAGAGCGCTACGGCGTCACGAAGGAAGAAGCCGAGCGCCAGATCCACGAATGGCACAGCAAACTCCAGTAGCCGCGCCGGAGGAGGGGTTTGAAATGGCCCCTCTTTTCAAACTATTTACAAATTGGACTCCCCCCCATTTAGCAAGGGGCATTTTGAGCATTGAAGGAAGGGTTGAACAGGGCGCCATTTTTCAGCATGGCGCAGGCGACACCGAGCAGGCGGTCGTCGACCGATCTGAGGGCGCGGCCATGGCTGTGACCCGGGCCGCGCAACGTGCGCGTACTTGGCCTTGCTCGCCGTATCAAGCTGAATGGCGACACGCGCCCGGTGGCACATAACGTTAGCAAGCCGGTTACTTCGGGCTTGCCTTCGGATGACAGTGCAGCTCTTGCCGGACTTCTTGGTGAGGACGCACCAACCGAGGCGCCCCGAGAGCTATAAAGAAAAGCTGGCGAAAGATGTGGCTCCACAATTTCGGACGGCGCGGTAAGTGGAATTTCTGCCTGACAACGGGCACGCTGATGCCTGCGAATCAGGAGAAACGATGAGCAAGAGACCGCGCCGGAACCACACCGCGTCC
>JBAVVQ010000830.1:0-2566 GCA_049697375.1 Rhodomicrobium sp. | reverse complement strand
GGGCGAGCCTGCTCGTCATCGACACGCCGGGCTGGACCGATCAGGAGACGCTCAAAATGGCGCGCTGGTCGACCTTCTGCGTGATCCCGTCGCGGGCCAACCGCATGGACGATCTGTCGGAGGCGGTGCGCCTTATGCATGCGCTGAAGGCGAACGGCATCGAGGACTGGCGCTTCGGTGTTGCGCTGAACGCGCTGCGCGCGGCGACCGCAAGTGAGGACGACCGCGATGCGCGGGCCTATCTCGAAGAAGTCGGTTTTATGGCGCTGCCGGGTTTCGTGCGCGACATGAAGGACTATGAGATCGCGCTTTTGCAAGGCAAGGCCATCACCGAAACGGGACAAAAAGGCCTCGATGACGACGCCTTCGGGCTTGTGAACGGCATCGCCGGGGCGGTGTTTGAAGCCGGGAAGACGCTGTCCCGCCAGATCGAACAGGCAAAGGGAAAAACGCGCGGCTCCAAGGGATTGCAGCGGGACAAGGGAGGGCGGAGCCGGTGACGAAGAGCAATTTCGAGAAACTGGCTGAAGCGCCGGCCTTCGCGCCGCCGCCACGTGCGGACGAGGGTGCAAGCCCGATCATCGGTTATGGCGCGGTACGGGCCGAGGATGGGCGCTCGGCGCGGCGGACGGGCCGAACAGTGCAATTCGCGACGGTCGTGTCGCCGGAATTCAAGAAGTGGCTGAAGGTAAAAGCCGCCGTGTGCGGTAAGTCACAGGCCGCGCTGCTCGACGACATGAAGGCGGCCTACATCGAAAAATACGGAGACGAGTAGCCATGTTTCTGTTCAAACGTAAACCGAAGCCTGCGGTTGAGGATGAAACGTTTTCGGAGGCAGGTGAGCCTGACAGGGAGGTTGCGGCGGACATTGCCGAACCTGCAGAAGAGCCGGAACCTGTCCGGCGCATTAAGCAGCAAAACATCAAGGCCTCGGAGGATTGCTGTGTGCTTTTTAATGCCCTCGCCAAGGCGCAAGGCATGACCAAGGCCGAGCTGTTCGAGGACATGGTCGTCGAGCGCCTTGAACTTCTGCGCCAGCAAGGCGTGAAGGTGGAAATGGCGGCTGTGTAAAAGCGTCTTCAAAGCAGAGCGTTTGCCATGAGCGATCATAGGCTTGATGAGCAGAGGAATTATCCGCCTGACTATGTGTCGGCGGAAACGCTGGCTTACCGGCTGGATTGCTCGCGCTCGACCATCGACGTGTATGTAAAAGCGGGGTTGCTGCCTAAACCCGTCACGGTCGGCAATCTGGTGCGGTGGGATTTCGCGATCGTTCGCGCCTATATCATGGCGCAAAATGTGCCTATGGCATCGGAAGAAGATGCTTATATGGATGCTGTCAATGGTCAGGCCAAAAAAGCCTAAGATTGAGCTACCTGCGCATGTGCATTGCGTTCGGTCGAAGGGGCGTGATTATTATTCCTTCCATCCCTTCCGTGGCACGTTGCGGGCTGGAAAGCGCGTCAAGTTGCCCGGTGCCCCGACAAAGAGCGACGGCACGCCAAATAATGAGTTCTGGGCGGCTTATCGTACTCTGATGGGTGAGCCAGCGGTCACAACCAAGCCCGGCACCTTTGAGGCGCTTATAGAGGCGTACAAGGCAAGCCCCGAATGGGGCACATTGTCATCATCGACCCGCTCGGACTGGTCGCGGTATCTGCGGCGCATTGTGGAGATTTGGGGCGGGTTACAGGTGCGTGGTCTTGAGTCAAAGCATGTGCTTAGTCTGCGTGACAAATACCAAGATAAGCCAGCGGCGGCCAATAATCTGCTCCGGTGCCTGTCGTCGATGCTCGGCTGGTCAATTCCTCGTGGATGGCGAACTGATAACCCTTGCTTGCATGTGAAGAAGCTCAAAGGCGGCGAAGGCTATGCGCCTTGGACGTGGGAACAAATTACCTATTTTCGTGAGCGTGCCAAACCTGAATTATGGTGGGCTGCGGCGCTCGCACTCTATTCGGGGCAGAGACAGGGGGATTGCCTGTCGATGACGTGGGGCGATATTGCCGATGGCACGATTGCCGTAGTGCAACAGAAGACCGGAAAAAAGCTGCGTATCGCTATGCACCGTGACTTGAAAACCGTTCTGCAGGACGTACCGAAGCGGAGCTTGACGGTACTCTCAAATACCAGAGGGCATCCATGGACTGGTGACGGGTTCAAGACTTCATGGGGCAAAGAATTGGACGGCATGGAGCCGTTGAGCGGTGTTGTGTTTCATGGATTGCGCAAGAGCGCGGTTGTGTTCTTGCTTGAGGCCGGCTGTACCGACGCGGAAGTTTCGGCCATCACGGGACAATCTCGTCAGATGGTCGAGCATTATGGGCGCAAGGTGTCGCAAGAGAAGCTTGCGGCTGCTGCGGTGCTTAAATGGGAAGCCGGAACGCATTGAGAACGGAGTTTGTACAACTCTGGTTCCGATCTTGTACAACCTAATTATCGACTTTCGATTAAGTCATTGATTTGATGGTGATCCCGGAGGGGCTCGAACCCCCAACCCCCTGCTTAGAAGGCAGGAAACACACCCCTTCATTGTTCTTCATATCACCTCCAATGTCTGAAAACA
>JBAVVQ010000829.1:0-2408 GCA_049697375.1 Rhodomicrobium sp. | reverse complement strand
GCAATGCACAGCACCGGCTTCTGGCGCGCAGCCGCAAAGGCATAAAGCGCTGCCGCTTCCATTTCGACCGCAAGCAGGCCCTTGGCCGCCATGGCGGCGATGGCTTCTTCAGTTTCGCGGTAGGGCGCATCCGTCGTCCACGTTGCTCCAGCAACAATAGGTACGCCGAGATCGGATATTGCAGCTGCAATCATGCGTTGCAGTGAAGCATCGGCATGGCTGAACTCCGATGGAGGCTGATAATGGTAGCTCGTTCCTTCGTCGCGGAGCGCCTTTTCGATCAAAATGAAATAGGGAGGCGGTGCAAGCTCGATGAGCTGACCAGCCGAGGCGATGCTGATCAAGAACCGGCAGCCTGACGCAAAGAGCTGCTCGGCGACGAGCACCGCGAAGGACGCGCCGACCGCGCACCCAACGATGCCGAGTTCATAGTTATAGCCGGAAATGCGATAGAGGTCGGTATGATAACAGGCCCAGGCTGGATCGGGCTTTGCGTGGCTGTCCTTTCGCAGGCGACGCACAATATCCCCATCGGGATCGAGAACGCAGACCGGTGGAACTTCGCCACTCGGAAGCCCCTTCTGGCGGCGTGCTTCCCTCAGGAGGTTCGCCGGTGCGAATACCGAGGGCTGACCATAGTGCTTGCCAGACAGGATGGGGGGGTAGAACTCGGAGATCAAAGAAAAAAGCTCAGGATGATCAAACGGTTCTGGTCTAATGCGTGTCATTACAATGCTACCTATCTCGGCTCAAAAGCAACCCGGCCAAATGTCAGGAGGATGCGACTGCCCGCGCGCAGACTGCCGTAAAGTGAGCCTGCAACCTTTGAGCGTCCGCCAGTGCGCCGCGAGTAGGGCATCGGGATCTCAAGAATACGCAGGCCTTGCCGCGCCGCTTTCATCTGCATTTCCAGATTCCAGCCATAGGTCATCTCGCGCATGCCGAGTGCCATGAGAGCGTCCCGCCTTATCGCTCGAAACGCGCACATATCGGTGTAGCGGAAGCCGCAAAGCAGGCCGACGGCCGCGCCGATGAGCCAGCCCGAGGCCAGTTGATGCCATGCCATGGAGCCCGGCTCGCGAACGCCGCGAGCGCGCGAGCCGATCACGAAGTCGCAATTACCAGCGGCGATCGGAGCAATGAGCTTTGGAATCTCCTCGGGGACATCGCTCCCATCGCCATCCATCGTCACGATAATGCTGCATGCGTCGCTGGCGGCGAGCGCTCCTGCCAGGCAGGCGCGACCATAGCCTTTCCCAGCCTGTAGCACTCGTGCGCGATGCGCAGAGGCGATCTCGACTGTTTTGTCGGTCGAGCCTCCGTCGGCGACGATGATTTCGGCCACAACGTTGCGCGAGATGCGAGAGATAACGCCCCCGATAGACTCTTCCTCATTCAATACTGGGATCACAATGCAAACGCCAGTTTGGGCCGGTTCGGCGGCCGGCGATGGTTTGACGCTAACCGCAGTCTCAACCATTAAAGGCTCCAGCGCAGGCCACATCCACGGCATGGCGCAGGCGGACGCTCGCTCAACAAAGCTTCGCGAAAGGCCCTGTAGCCTTGACCGTTCCAGATCTCGCGCAATGGCGTGCTCCTTGCATTTCCGAGGGTAAAGTTTTGGTAGCCTCGCATTGAGAAGGGCGCGATGCAGCACGGCAGCGCCCGGCCATGCGCTGTGAAATACATAAGCGACCAGGGGCGGCGGCAAAGCGACCAAGGCGCGTCGCTGGTTGAGCGGCGCAGACTGGTCTCGGGCTCGGCAGCGCCGGATGCGTTGAAAAACACACCGAGCTCAGCGGCCAATTTTTCGGCATCGAGAAGGTATTTCCCTTCTTCGCGGTCATGCTGTTCGAAAAGAGACGACTCGGGGCGCGCAAGCCCGCACGGGCTGTTCTCGAAGTAAACCAGGCGCTGCAGATGCACCTCCATGACCCCCATGCCGTGGGCGAGGCGGATGAAGGCGGGAAGCTGCTCTAGCGTTTCTCGCAATCCTGTCAACCAAAGAGACAGCCTCGGGTTCATCGTGCCCATGCGGTTCTTCAACGCGACGAAATTCCGGATATTTTTTACGATGCGATCAAAGACATCGCGCCCTCGGACGGCCTGAAAGGCTTTCGGCTCGGCGGCGTCGAGCGAGATGCGCATTTCATCGAGCCCTGCCTCGATCAGCTCCCGACACTTTTTCTCGCGCATCAGCGTACCATTCGTATTGAAGACCACATAAACGCCTCGCTCCTTGAGATACCGCACCATATTTGGCAACCCGGGCACCATCATAGGCTCGCCCACTCCGTGAAGAACCACCCGCTCGATTTTCGGAAATTGATCGACGATGGAGGTGAACACCTCCCAGCTCATATCCGAGGGCGGTTCCAGTTCCTCATAGGTGCGCGGACAAGTGGTAC
>JBAVVQ010000828.1:0-3170 GCA_049697375.1 Rhodomicrobium sp. | reverse complement strand
TAAAAACGGGGTATTAAACTATATAGATAGTCCTGAGATTGGGCCGCCATGCCTGGCTCCCCAAATCACCCCAGGAAACGGAATCACGGCCAGCATCCGTCGGTCAGGCTAAATCAACCTGCTCTAGGCTACCACCAAAGCCCGGCGCCTTCGGCGATCGGCGCACTCGTTTCGGTTGGCCGAAGCATCGAGCCGTCGAGCGCGGCGAGCACGCGCCGTTTCAGGGCGTCGAAAGCCTCCGAACGCCGGTCACGCGGACGTCCAAGCGGCACATCGATAATCTCGTGAATGCGGCCGGGCTTCGGCGACATCACCACCACCTGAGAGCCAAGCGCGACAGCTTCGTCCACGTCGTGGGTCACCATCAGAACGGTCGGCTTTGCGGCTTCCCATAGCGAAAGCAGGTGATCGTGAAGGCTGGCGCGTGTGAAGGCGTCGAGCGCCGAGAAAGGCTCGTCCAGGAGAAGCGCCTTCGGGCGGGCAATCAGCGCGCGAGCAAGGGAGACGCGCTGCTGCTGGCCGCCTGACAGCTCGCGCGGCAGACGCTTCGCGTGCTCTGACAGGCCAACGCAATCGAGCGTCGCTTCCACTCTTGCGCGGCGCTCCGATGCATTGAGATGTTTAAGTCCGAAGCCGGTGTTATCGGCCACTGAAAGCCAGGGGAAAAGCCGAGGCTCCTGGAACACGATGCCAACGGCTGGATGAGGGGCGCTGATGGGTTCGTCATCGACAAGAATGCGTCCGCTGCTTGGCCGGTCGAGGCCTGCGATGAGCCGCAGCAGCGTTGTCTTTCCGCATCCGGAGCCTCCGATCGTCGCCGAGATCGTTCCGGCGGGAACGTCGAGCGAGATCGCTCGCAGCGCCTCCGTGCCGTCCGCATAGGTTTTTGAAAGGCGGTCGATTGTCAGCATGCCAGTCTCAAAGCCGAGTGCGGGATACGTCCTGCCACGCGATAAAGGGTTTCGTGACGAGAATGAGAACGCTATCGGCCGCCTTGCCCAGAAGCGCGAAGGCGACAATGGCCGCGAGGATCTGGTCCGCCTTTCCGAGCTGCTGCCCGTCAACGAGCAGATAGCCGAGCCCTTCGCTCGCCCCCATGAATTCTGCGGCGACGACAAACATGAACCCAAGCCCGAGCCCCGACCGCAAGGAGACGACCCAGGCCGGAAGGACGGCGGGCAGGAGAATGCGCGAGATCATCCCGAAACGCGAGAGGCGGAAGGAGCGGCCAACCTCGATCAGCTTGCGGTCCACGCTTCGAACGGCGCCCTCGACGCCGAGATAGATCGGGAAGAACACGCCGAGCGCGATAAGGGCGAGTTTCGACGCCTCGAAGATCCCGAGCCATAAGATGAAAAGGGGGACCCAGGCGATGGAAGGCACTGCGCGCAAGGCCTGAAGCATCGGGTCCAGCAGGCGGCGGCCCAGATCCGAAGACCCCGTCAGCGCCCCGAGAACGGTGCCTGCGGCGGCGCCGATGGCGAATCCGCCGAGAACGCGGCTCAACGTGGCGGAGGCATGCAGCCAAAGTTCGCCACTTTGCGCAAGCGCGGCCAGCGTCGAGACGATTTTGCTCGGCGGCGGCATGAGCCGCCCCGTCACCAGCCCCAGGCGGACCGCGGCTTCCCATAGGAGGGCGAGAGCGACGGGGAACGCCAATCCGATGAGCAGATTGGACAGCGATACTTTGGAAGAACAGGCGGGTTGCTCGGCGGTAGAAGCGGCCGGTTGCTCGGCGCCCGCCCGGCCTTCAACGTCTTCGCCTGAGAGCTCTGTAACCGTCATAACGGCCCATATAATCGGACAAGTCTCGAATACTACTTGTTGGCCGTTACATAATGGCTATCGATCAGCCTATCGACGGCTGCTTTCACGTCCGCTGTCGCAGGGACAACGCCAGCCTGCTGCAACGCGAGCCCTGCGGCGAGGATCGATTGCCGCTGCGGCTCTCCGATTGTGCTGTGGGTTAGTTCCGTCCGTGACCCGAGCTGGCGCTCGACAACAGCCTCGGGCAGCTTCGTGAAGGCGGCAAACAGCTTCTTCAACTCGTCCGGATGAGCAAGAGCCCAGGCGCGCGCTTCATCATAGGCCGCTATGACGCGCTTCACCGCGTCGGGGTGCTCAGCCGCGAAATCTTCCCGGACATTCAAGATGCCCCAAGTGTTGGCCTCCGGCTTTCTATAGAAAAGGACCGCGCCGCCATTGACCTCTGCAGCGGCCATCATCGGATCGAGGCCCGCCCATGCATCGACGTCGCCGCGCTCCAAAGCAGCGCGGCCGTCCGGATGCTGGAGCGGCACCACCGTGATGTCCTTTTCGGTCAGCCCCGCTTCGGCCAGCGCCCGGACGAGAAAGATATGAGGATCGGTGCCGCGCGTGACGGCGACACGCTTGCCCTTGAGATCGGCCACCTTGGAGATGCCGCTGTCCTTGCGGGTCACGAGCGCGGTCCATTCGGGCCGTGAATAGACATAGATGGATTTGATCGGGTTGCCGTTGAGCTTTGCGAGAAGCGCGGCGGCGCCCGCCGTCGAGCCGAAGTCGATCGATGACGCGTTCAGAAATTCGAGCGCCTTGTTGGAGCCGAGCGTCTGCACCCAAACGATGGAGACGCCGTCTTTCTCGAACGCCTTTTCGAGAATCTTCTGATCCTTCAGCACCAGACTGAGAGGGTTATAGGTCGCATAATCCAAACGGATTTCGGACAAAGAGCCTGCCATCGACTGGGGAATAAAAAACAGGAGAACGGCCGCAACGGTCGTGAGAAGACGCATGATGATGACCCGAACCTTATCGTTGGAAGCGCTATTCACTGCGCCTGCGGGCGGCCCATTCTCATGCGCCGCGCCTTGGAGAAGGATATTCGGATCGGCTCCATGTCTGTCAACTCGTTTTGGTATAATCCTGTTCGGAAGAGGCGATCTCCTGCTATTCTGTTGTCGAAAATTTCCAAGATACAGGTGAATAATAGAAATCTATTCCATCAGTAGCGTTCCGTAGCGCATTTCACTTCATTGTTGACGGTCAGGGATTGATTTCATGCTTCCTGATTACGCATAAAGGTCAGCCAATTTCAGCAGTTTGTACGGCATAGGAGCTGTCCTGAGCGAGACATAGGCGAGCCTGTCGATGAGGATTTCGAGCCTGTATCTGCGGTTGAAGCGGTATTC
>JBAVVQ010000827.1:0-2025 GCA_049697375.1 Rhodomicrobium sp. | reverse complement strand
CGAAGGCGCGGCGCTCGTCTGCTTCGCGCCCGGTCAACCAAATGCTAACCAAATCATGACCGGAAATAATTGCCGGCGCGCATCCGTTAACCACAAAGCGGTAAACATCATGGCGCAGCCCCGGCTGGCAGCAATCTGTTTACTGTCACCGCGCGCCTTCGCGTCGAACAATTGGAGCGCGGTGGACGACAGCATGCGGTCGCCGCAGGTTCGATCTTGCCTGCGGCCTCAAAAATGACCATTATGACTATTATGTAAAGAGACCGGGAGGCCGCCATGGACGACATCTGGACGGTCGCGGAGGCGAAGGCGAAATTCAGCGAGGTGCTGGACCGCGCGCTGTCGGACGGGCCGCAGACCATCACGCGCAACGGAAAGACAACCGCAATCATCGTATCGGCGGAGGAATGGGGCCGCCGGGCGAAGCGGGAAGGCACCCTTGCGGATTTCTTCGCGAACTCGCCTTTGCGCGGCTCCGGCCTTGAGATCGAACGGAGCAAGGAAATCGCGACGCCGCCTGATCTATGACGTTTCTCCTCGACACGAATGTCGTTTCGGAATGGACGAAGCCAAAGCCCAATCCGAACCTGATCCAGTGGCTCGCTTCCGTCGATGAAGACCGGACCTTCCTGAGCGTCATCACAATTGCGGAGATCAAGTTTGGGATCGAGCGCCTCAAGCCGGGCAAACGCCGCTTCGATCTCGAAAGCTGGCTGCAAGGCGATCTCGCCGCCCGTTTTGAAGGAAGACTATTGCCGGTCACCGCCGCCGTCGCGGAAGCGTGGGGCAAGATCACCGCCGCGTGTGCTGCATCAGGGCGGTGTATTCCGATCATGGACGGTTTCATCGCCGCGACTGCGACCGTTTTTGAGCTTACGCTCGTCACCCGGAACACCGCCGATTTCGAAAACACGCCCGCGCCGCTCCTCAATCCTTGGCGCAAAAGCCGAAGATAGCTGCGCCCCGCGCCGCTTCGAACGCTAGCGCGCGCCAATGTTTTTCTCTATGTAGACACCAAAGAACCGGCGTTTCCTGGAGACACATCCATGACCGACATGCGCGAAGCGAGGCACATCACCAGTCCGGTGAAGGTTGGCGGCGTGACCGTCGGCGGGGGCGCGCCCATCGTCGTGCAGTCGATGACGAACACCGATACCGCCGACGTGGAGTCCACCGTGCAGCAGGTGGCGCAGCTCGCGCAGGCGGGCTCGGAGCTGGTGCGCATCACGGTGGATCGCGAGGAGGCGGCGGCGGCTGTGCCGCATATCCGAGACAGGCTCCTCGCGATGGGCATGGATGTGCCGATCGTCGGCGATTTCCACTATATCGGCCACAAGCTGCTCGCGGCCTTTCCGGCCTGCGCCGAGGCGCTCGCGAAATACCGCATCAATCCCGGCAATGTCGGCTTCCGCGACAAGCGCGACAAGCAGTTCTCCGACATCATCGAGATCGCGCTGAAGCACGACAAGCCGGTGCGCATCGGCGTGAACTGGGGCAGCCTCGATCAGGAGCTGCTCGCCCGCATGATGGATGAGAACGCTAAAGCTGCAAAGCCGCGAGGCGCGCGCGAGGTGCTGCACGAAGCCATCGTGCATTCCGCCACCGCCAGCGCCGAGCTGGCGCAAAGTCTCGGCATGGGCGCCGACAAGATCATCCTGTCGGCGAAGGTGAGCGCCGTTCAGGATCTCATCAGCGTCTATACCATGCTCGCCGCGCGCTGCACTTACGCCTTGCATCTCGGGCTCACCGAAGCGGGCATGGGCTCGAAGGGCATCGTGGCGTCGGCGGCGGCGCTCGGCATTCTCCTGCAGAAGGGCATCGGCGACACCATCCGCGTGTCGCTGACGCCGGAGCCGGGCGGCGCACGCACCAAGGAAGTCGAGGTCGCGCAGCAGATTCTGCAGACCATGGGCTTCCGCACCTTCGTGCCGATCGTCGCGGCGTGTCCCGGCTGCGGGCGCACCACGTCCACGCTGTTTCAGGAAATGGCGCGCGACATCCAGAACCATCTCCTCGCCAAGATGC
>JBAVVQ010000826.1:0-10995 GCA_049697375.1 Rhodomicrobium sp. | reverse complement strand
ATAGAGCTTCGGCCCTCCATTGGCGCCCTGACTGTCGCGGAAGAACAGGATGACGCGGCCATTGGGCGACCAGGTCGGCCCCTCATTGTGGTAGCCTTCGGTCAAGAGGCGCTCGCCGGAGCCGTCGGGTCGGATGACGCCGATTGCAAACCCGCCATGGACCTGCTTCGTGAAGGCGATAAGGTCGCCGCGCGGCGACCAGACAGGCGTTGAATAGCTGCCGTCGCCAAAGGTGAGGCGCCGCTGGCCCGATCCGTCGGCGTTCATAACAAACAGTTGCTGTTTGCCTTGGCGGTCTGATTCGAAAACGATGGAGCGGCCGTCGGGCGAATAGCATGGCGCTGTATCTATAGCCGAAGACTGCGTCAGGCGTACAAGCTGGCGGCTTCTCAAATCCATCTGGAAAATGCTGGAATTGCCGCCTTCCTGAAGGCTCATCACAATGCGATCGCCCTGCGGAGAGAATCGCGGCGCGAAAGACATGTTGGGAAAATCGCCGAGCACCTGCTCCTGGCCCGTCATGATATCGCGCAGCATGACGCGCGGCTCGCCGTCGCGATAGGCCGTGTAGGTGATCTGCTGCGAAAGCGGGTGGAAGCGCGGCGTGAGCACAAGCTCGCGGCCTTGCGTCAAAAGCCGAAGGTTCGCGCCGTCCTGGTCCATGATGGCGAGCCGCTTGACTCTCTCATTTTTCGGGCCGGTCTCGTCGACGAACACCACACGGCTGTCGAAATAGCCTTTCTCTCCCGTCAGGCGCTCGTAAACAGAGTCCGCGATAATATGCGCCAGCCGCCGCGATGTGTTCGCCGGAATGTAGAACTGTTCGCCTGCAATCTGCCTTCCGGAATAGACATCCCAGAGCCGGAACTCGCCCCTCAGCCGGCCGTCGCCGGCGTCGGTGACGCGGCCGACGACAAGGGCCTGCGCGTTGAGCACGCGCCAATTCTGAAACTGAGGGGCGGCATCCACGTTCGCAACCCGCTCGATGAACGATGCCGGGTTTATGGGCTTGAAAAGGCCCGAGCGATCGAGATCCGACGAGATGATTTGCGTGATCTCACCCGCGTAGCCGCTGCCGGAGAACTCCGCGATGGCGATCGGGATGGCGCGAACTTGTCCGCGCCGGATCTCAACCTCGACCTGCGCCGCAGCATTGTGGGGAATCACTGCCGCGGCCACGAGGGTCGCCGCCGCAAAATGAATGAAGCCGCGCCATCTCATGTCAGCCGCCATACATGTCGCGTGGATTGAAACGAAGAACCATGTCCCGGCAAGTTTCATATTGCTGCGGGGGGATCGGATAGGGCGCGCCGCGGATCGCGGCCCGGATGGCCGCGTCGGCCATGGCTTGGTAGGTCTGTGACATGGATGCATCCATCACGGTTGGCGGCCGCAAGAGCGTGCCGTCCCGGTTCAGCTCGATCCGAAGACGCACGATCGTGGCTTCCGCGGATTTCGCGCCGATGGGCAAATCCCAGTTCTGCTCGATGCGGCTCTGGACAAGATCGGCGCATGTGCCGGCATTCATCGCGCCTCGCGCTTGCGGGAGGCCCATGGCCTGATCCTGAAGCGAGCTTGCCGGATGCCAGGGCCGGTTCGGATCATAGTCCCCAGACGGCGCGCCTGCGTTCGGATCGCGGTTCAACACAGCCGTCTGGCGGTCCGAATAGACCTTTGAGGGCGGCGCTTCCATTGTGGATTGCGATGTCTGCGGGCGCTCCTGCGGCGCGTCCTTCTTCAAGAGCGATTCGATTCGATTCGGGTCGAAGGTCCGATTCGGCGTGGGCTTAGCCTCGGCGACCCTAGGCTTCGGCGCAGGCCTTGGCGCGGACTCCTTCTTCACAACGGGCTTTGGCTTTTCGACAGCAGGTTCAGCCTTGGCCTGTTCGACGGGTTTCGGCGCGGGGGCAGGCGCCTCGGCGGCTTTCGGGGCCGGGGGCGGAAGCGCCTCTTTCTCCATTGGCTTCGGAGATGGCTTCTGCTCCACTTCCTTTTTTGCGCTTGCCTGGGCGTCCGGCGCCTTCACCTGCGCAGGCGTAGACGGTTTGTCAGCCTTGCCGTCGGTTTTGCCCGCCTGCCGCTCGCTAAAATCCTGCGGCGACATGATTTCGACCGACACCGGCAGGGGCGGCGGCGCTTCATCCTTTCCACTGAAGGTGAAGTTAAAGATCACCACCCCGAAAACCAGGATGTGAAGCAGAATGGAGCCTATGAGGCCATACCGCACAATCGATCCTTCCCCAGATCAACCCGCCTTTAATCGGAATCGATTAAAGGCGGAAAAGTTGATCGATCCGAAGCGTTAGAGCAGCTTATCCGCGTCGGTGGACGCGGGCTGCTCTAATGCTTGTCGTCAAGTTCCGTCACCAGCGATATGCGCTTATATCCCGCTCCGGCGATTCGTCCCATGACGCGCATGAGTTCCCCGTAGTTTGTGGCTTTATCCCCGCGCACGAAGATCGCTTCGTCGAGTCCTTTGCGCGCCTGAGTGATAGCCTCCAATTTTGGCTGAAGCTCGTTAAAGGGGATTTCAGCCTCCTGGATGAAAATCTTGCCCTGGGGATCAACCGTGAGCGTGAGCGGCTCGCTATCCGCCTGCAGCGCGGAGCCCTCGCTTTTCGGCAAATCCACCGGCACGCCAGCGGTCAGGAGCGGCGCGGCCACCATAAAGATGATGAGAAGCACCAGCATCACGTCGACGAAAGGCGTGACGTTGATCTCCGCCATGGGCCGATGCCGCCGGATTCGCCTTCGTCTTCCGCCACCCGTGCTGCTTGCGCCAGCCTGAAGCGATGCGCCCATAAGGATCCCCTCCGATCCGCCTCGCCATCTTGTCATCCCCGCCAGGCAAAGCGCGAGCCGGGATCGTAAGAAGGAGGCGTTTTTAATCTGTTACGATCCCGGATAAGGCTTGGCCTTTCCGGGATTGACGATCCGTTGGCGCGCTCACCTTAGGTTTTCAGATCAAGCTGGCGCGAAACTATTGCCGAGAACTCGTCGGCGAACGCTTCCAGCCGCTGCGAGAACCGCGATGCGGATTGGGTGAATGCGTTGTAGAAAATCACCGCTGGAATCGCGGCGAGAAGACCGAGCGCAGTCGCGAACAGCGCTTCCGCGATGCCCGGAGCCACGACGGCAAGATTTGTGTTCTTGCTGGCCGCGATGCCCTGGAAGGCGGTCATGATGCCCCAGACTGTGCCGAACAGCCCGATAAAGGGAGCGACGGCGCCAACCGTCGCAAGAAACAGGAGCCTGCGTTCGAGGCGCTCCATCTCGCGCATGATGGTCACGTCCATGACGCGCTCGATGCGCATCTGGGCGCCGGCCAGCGGCTTGGCCGTGCCTTCGATGGAGCGCCGCCACTCTCGCATCGCCGCGACGAACAGCGCCTGCATGGCGTTCGCTGGCTTCTGCGACACAGCCTGATAAAGCTCATCGAGTGATTGCCCCGACCAGAAAATGCGCTCGAACTCGTCAGTTTGGCTGCGCGCTCGGGAAAACGCGAAACTCTTCTCGATCACGATGGACCAGCACCAAACTGAAGCAAGCGTCAGCCCGATCATGACGAATTTCACGACCGGATGGGCTTGAAGAAACAGACCTAGAAATGAAAAATCGCTCATTGTGAATCTTGAATCCGGGCTCGAAAGCAGGAAGCACGCACGCGGAAGCGCGCCTTCGCAGTGGCGTCTGGGGCAACGGTTTACTCGTAAGAATGTCCAAAGTGAGGATTTCTGGACGCGAAAGTGGGCACGGGCCGGGCGTTGCCCTTATGAGTTGTGCGTTGTGTAAGAAGAAGCCTCCCCCAGTTGCGCATGCTCGATCCGGGAAGGCCTCGGGATCGTTATCACGCAAGCGCCGGTTGCTATAGCGATCTCCTGAAGTCTTGGCTTGGAACGGCATGCGCTCGTAGTATAATCCTGCCTCTTTTTCGGAGGAATACCGGAGCGAAGCTTGGCAATCACAAAGAGAGTCTGCGTAATCGGCGCCGGTCCCTCGGGTATCGCAGCGGGTAAAAACTGCGTTCAGGCTGGGCTGGACTTTGTCATCTTCGAGAAAAACGACAAGGTCGGCGGCAATTGGGTGTTCAATTCCAGAACGGGCCATTCCAGCGTTTACGAAAACACTCACATCATCAGCTCGAAAACCTGGTCGGAGTACGAAGACTTCCCGATGTCGGCCGCCTACCCGGATTACCCCAATCACAGGCAGCTTCAGGCCTATTTCGAAGACTACGCCAGGCGCTTCGGGGTGTGCCCGCACATCCGGTTCAATCACACCATTCAAACCGTCTCGCCATGCGGGTCCTCTTCATGGCGCGTGGCCTATCTCGATCCCGAGGGCAACGAGCATACCGAGATATTCGACGCTGTAATGGTCGCCAACGGTCATCACTGGAACCCGAAATATCCTGAGTTCGAAGGTCATTTCGACGGCAAGCTCATGCACTCGCACGACTTCAAGGGTGTGACCGACGAGTGGCGGGGCAAGAGCGTGTTGATCGTCGGCGCCGGGAACTCCGCCTGCGACGTCGCCGTCGAAACCGCTCGCGTCGCGGACAAAGTCTGTATGTCGACGCGCAGCCCGCAGTGGTTCGTACCCAAGTTCATTTTCGGGCAACCGGCCGATGTGTACGCAGCCAAATTCAACTGGATGCCACGATGGCTGAAACAACGGACCTTCGCGGGTCTTTTGCGTCTTCTTCAGGGGCCTTACAGCGGTTACGGATTGCCCCCGCCAAAAGACCTGCCCTTGACCCAACACCCGACTGTGAACTCCGACGTGCTGGATTTTATCCGCCATGGCCGAATCCATCCGCGGCCAGGGATCAAGCGCCTGCTCGGGGGGAGGTTGAATTCGTGGACGGACGGCGGGAGGCGTTCGACATCATTTGCGCCTGCACCGGCTTCTGGATCACCTTCCCCTTCTTCGACACATCGTTCATCGATTTTAAACATGCCGAACGGGCGCCGCTCTACCGCATGATGATGCACCCGGATCACGAGACCTTGTATTTCATCGGCCTGTTACAGCCGATCGGCTGCATCTGGCCGCTTGCGGATTATCAGGCGCGGCTCGCCTGCGAGGAGTTGCTCGGCCGCTACAAACGCCCCGCTGAAATGCACGCCGTCATCGCCTTCGAAATGGCGCATCCGCACTTTGAGTTCACGAAGGAGCTTCGTCATTCGACCGAGGTCGACTATCACCGCTTTCGCGAGGAGTTGCGGAGGGAGCTGAAGAAGGCCGGTGTCGAGATCGGCGCGCCGCCCAAGGGCGTTCCATCGCGCTACAAGAAGACGCCGGCCATTGCCGTGCGTAGCAGCCGAGCCGCGTAGTGTCCTCTGGTCGCTAAGATAACGGCCGCAAGCGCCGCCCGAGATCGGCCCGCTTGAGCTTGCCATTCGGAGTGCGTGGCAGACTTTGGACGATGATATATTCCTTGGGCCGCTTATAAGCGGCGAGCGTCGTGGCGGCAAAAGCGGCGAGGTCTGCCGCGAGATCGCTCCTCGACTTATCCTGCGGAACGATGAAAGCCGCGATGATGGAGACGCCATCGCGGACAGCAATCTCGGCAACGGCTGCTTCCGCAACGGCGGGATGTTTCGCAAGCTCCTGCTCGACCTCGTCTGGGGAGACGCGAAAACCGCCCGCGTTCATGAGTTCGTTGCGGCGGCCGAGATGGATCACATACCCCTCATTGTCCATGACTCCAGCGTCGCCGCCGATGAACCAGTCGCCGCGATAGATCTCCGACTCCTCGCCGGGCCTGCGCCAGTAGCCGAGCATGAGACCCGGATCTGTGCGATGGACCGCGATCAGCCCTGCCGCGCTTGCCGGAAGCGGGTCTTGCCCGGGCGTGTCGTCCAGGATGGCGACGCAACGCCCCGCCTGCGGCCGCCCCACCGTTCCCGGTTTTCTTGGCGCGCCGGGTGCGCTCGAAAGATAGGTCGAAATCTCGCTCTGGCCGAGCGCTTCATAAAGAGGAGCGCCTGCTCGCTCTTGCCATTCGTCTGCGACGGCATTTGGCAGCGCCTGTCAAGCCGTCAGTCCGTGGCGCAGGACGCTCAGGCTGAAGCGGCTGAGATCGCCGTATTTCAGGATTTGCCGGTAGATGCCAGGAACCGCAGCGAAAATGGTGACATCGAAAGCCTGCATCAGACGCGGCCAGAGAGCCGGGTCCTTCTCTCCCGTATAGACGATGGCGGTCGCGCCGTTGGCCCAAGGGTCGGTGAGCCCCGTTCCCATCGTATAGGTCCAGTTAAAGCTGCCCGCGTGCATCAGCCGGTCGTGGGGTGTGATCCCATACCAGCCTTGGTACATGGGCCGCCGCCCCCAAGCGCTACGGTGGGCATGCAGCACGCCTTTCGGGTTGGCGGTCGTGCCGGAGGTGTAGATCAGGAAAGCTGGATCGTTGGCGGCGGAGTCCGCATATTGCGCAAGAGGTCCGCTTTCGATGGCGGCTGCAAACGCCTTCTCGGGGATGATGACGAGACCGGGCGGGAAAGGGCCGTGCGGCAGGCTGTCGTCGAGGACGATCGCCGAGGCTTCGGCGTCCTCCAGCATGAAGGAAAATTCGCGCCCGGTGAGGTCCGGGGATGCAGGAACGGGAATGAAGCCGCCCGCAATGGCTCCGAAAAACGCGATGGCGTAGGCGGTGCGATTGCGCAAGCGGATGAGAACGCGGCTGCCGGGCTTTAGCTGATACTTTGCCCCGAAGGTGTAAGCAGCCCGATGCACTGCTTGCTCGATGGCGGCGTAACTCCAAGTCTCGACATCATGCCCGTCTGGATCGTGAACCACAAGCAACGCGCATTTATCTCCCGCCGCGTTCGCGGCGTGCAGGCAATAGCGCGCCATGTTGAAGGCTTGCGGCGGAAGCTCGCCCCGATATCCAAGCTTAACGTTGCTCACGGCCTTCCTTGAGCCCCTGCGATGCGGCGCTTTTTGCGGTGTCCGCCCACCATGTCTCGATCCTCGCGCCATAAAGCGTCGAGAGGGGCGGCTGTCGCAGGAAGGACCACGCTGCGATCCACTGCTTCGGCGCATAATATAATGGAATGCCGTAGCGGCCGGAGAGCAAAATCCGGTCCAGCGCCCGGACGGCGGAAACAAACTCGGCCCGCGTCTTTGCTCCCAGCATGGCTGCAATCATGGCATCGGCGCCCCCGCTCTGAACACCGGCATAGTTGAAGCTTCCTTCCTGCGATGCTGATTCGCGCGACCAGCGGAAATTTTGTTCATTGCCCGGCGAGAGCGAGGAGGACCAATTCGTTTGCATCATGTCGAAATCGAACGAGGTGCTGCGCCGCTGATATTGCGCCGAGTCAACCAGCCGGACCTGCGCGGTGATCCCGATCTGCCGCAGGAAGCGGGAATAGGCGAGCATCAGCCGCTCCTGCTCGCGAGTCGCGCAGAGCATCTCGAAGGTGAAAGGGCGCCCCGTCGCCTTGCTGGTCATGATGCCGTCCCGAAGCTCATAGCCGGCCTCTTCCAGCAGCGCGATCGCGCGCTTGCGGCCTTCGCGATTGGTCCCGGAGCCGTCGGTTACGGGCTGGCCGAACTCGCCTTCCATAATGCCGGGCGCAACCTCGCTCGCAAAAGGCGCAAGCAGCCCGCGCTCGCGGGCATCGGCCGGACGGCCATGCGAAGACAGCTCGGAACGGTCGAAAAAGCTTTCGGTGCGGGCGTAAAGGCTGCGAAACAGCGTTTTGTTCAGCCACTCGAAATCGAAAACGAGCGTCAGCGCCTCGCGCACGCGCCTGTCCGCGAACAGGGGCCGGCGGGTGTTGAAAACAAGCGCCGACATCGGCGCGGGGACGCTCACGTCGAACGATAGCTTTTTGACAAGCCCATCCCTGACGGCGGGGAAATTATAAGCTTCCGCCCACTTCACCGCGTCGATAGGATCGCTGTCACCCTGCAAATCGAAGAGCCCTTTGCGAAAGGCCTCCATCATAGTCGTGTTGTCGCGATAGTAGTCGATGCGAATGGCGTCGAAATTGAACTGTCCACGCATGACCGGCAGATCGCGGCCCCAATAATTCGGGTTCCGGCGGAAGACGATGCTCGCGCCGGGATCGACAGACTCGACGAAATAAGGGCCGCTCGCCAAAGGTTTTTCGAAGCTCGTCTTTTCGAAGTTCTCGGCGTTGATCGCGTGACGGGGTAGCACCGGCATAAGCCCGATAATGAGCGGCATCTCACGGTCGCCGCCGCCCTCGAAGGTGAACTTCACGCCGCGTTCGCCGATCTTCTCCGCGGTTGCGACCTTTCCATAATAGAGCCGGTGGTTGGGGCGCCCCTTGCCTTTCAACAGCGACCAGGAGAACAGCACATCCTCGGGCGTGATCGGCGTCCCGTCCGCGAATCGCGCTTCGGGGCGAAGCTGGAAAATAACCCAGCTCCTGTCTTCCGGCGCCTCTACGCTCTCGGCAATCAGTCCATAAAGAGAGAAGGGTTCGTCATAGCTTCGCGCGAGGAGCGTCTCATAAACATACTCCCTCATGCCCGCGACTGGCGCGCCCTTCACGATAAACGGATTGAGGCTGTCGAAGGAGCCGAGTACGCCGAGCCTCAAAGCCCCGCCTTTCGGAGCGTCCGGGTTGACATAATCAAAGCGGGTGAACGCCGGGCCGTATTTCGGCGCGTCGTGCATGGCGATGCCTGCCTGGGGATCCGCGTTCGCCGAACTCATGGCCGCAAGCGCGGCGATGACCGCGGCTGGCGCCAGAATCGCAAATCGACCTTGCATCCCCATCAAGAACAACAGAATCCTGAGCGGCAAAGGGCGAGCCTTTCTCTCCTTATTCCTTACGCTGTCCGGCTTTAAGCCCGGAAACCCTCAAAATCATGGCAAACGGGCAACTGCTCCCGGCGAAAGGTTAACGCGCGGAGCGAGTGTTTCACAGCCATGTGAAACTGTCACGGGAAAGCCGCAATTTCGGCTATTCAAGCAACAGTGACGGTCCTCGGCGTATGAGGCCAGGGGAGTACAGACAGCCAACACGATTGGGCGAGAGGTTCAGTTTAATGGTTTTCACGAGGCTTGTAACAGCGGCAGCCTTTGGGGTCGTCGCAGCGTCTGCGCTTACGCTCGGCCTGACCGACGCCATGGCGCAAAGTAAGGACAAGGGAGCCAAGGCGCCCGCAGCCCCCGCAGCTCCTGTAGCGCAAGCGGTTGCTGGGCAGAAGGCTGACGTTTGGTACAAGCTTTGTATCGACGTGCCGGTTGCCGATCCTCCGAAGCAGGGTGAGCAGCCAAAGCAGCAAAAACCCGAAGACATGAAGAAGGTGAATGTGTGCTTGACGCAGGTTGACGTTCGCGACAATGCGACCGCCATCCTTATCGGCAAGATCGCCGTTCGCCAGGTCGCCGGCCAGGAAAAGCCGCAGATGCTCGCCATGCTGCCCCTCGGCTCCGCTCTGCCGCCCGGCGCGCTTGTCAAGGTCGATGACAAGGAGCCCATCAAGCTTCAATACACGACGTGCGACCAGGCTGGCTGCTATGCAGAGGCCAATATCGAGCCCGCTCTCATCACTCAGATGAAGGCTGGCAAGCAGATCGCCTATCTCGGCATTGACGTTACGGGCCGCGCGCTGAGCATTCCTCTTCCATTGGAAGGTTTTGCGAAGGCTTTCGAAGGGCAGCCAGTCGCTGTCGAGAAATATAACGAGGATCAGCGCAAGATTGCCGACGTCATCCGTCAGCGGCTTGCCGATCTGAAGAAGCAGCAGGAAGATGGGAAGACCGGCCAGCCAGCGGCCGCCGCGGCTCAGCCGAAGAAGTAAGACCACTCTTGCAGGCCGCGACTCGGGCGGCCTCTCGAACACCGGAAGCTCCCGCCATGGCGGGAGCTTTTTTTGTTGGGCGAAGCGGCTGACGATAAAACCGGGCTCTTGGCGCCTTCGGAAGCCGCAGGGCGTATCCTGCGAGGGTAAACGAAAGGTTGAAATTGGTTTTGTTTGGTAAAACGCCTATAAGTAACTGCATAACTAATTTTGCCGCCCTTGGGCAACGGCGTTGTGACTTATGGCGGTTCGCATGAGTGTATCCGCGCGCCGCAGGGAACGCTCGGCGGTCTATCGAGGTTCAGTCGCCAAAAAGCTGCTGCTGTTCTCGACTGAAGCGAAGGATATTCGCATAAGCGGCTACGAGGTTAGTAAAGCGGATGAACCTGAACCAGCTGAACTGTTTGCCCCGCATATGCTGAAGGTATCTTCCGCCCGGGTCGAGTTGCCCAGATGGCTGATCATCTTGCGTTCGCCATCAGCATAGCTGTACCTGTGCCGACTCAGGCATCGTAGGGCGAGTCACTCCGGTGAGTCGGGATGAACTCGATCCGTATGAGAGCATTCAGGGATCGTGGGATAGCTGAACCGGCTGCGTGATCATCATCGCCGAGAGCGGTCGCATTCCACCATCTTTACCCTCATGCAATAGATATAGCGACGCGAGATCCCCCTGCTGCGATACGAAGGGACCAGTTTTGGTCAGTGGACTTTTTCGGGCTGAGGCGTGCAACTGAGTTGCATTGAGGGGGAGGACAGCCGAAGCGCTGCAAAGCAACCGTTTCGCCGGAGGGTCTGGTTTGGTTTATCCTGCTGCCAGTTCCTCAGAGTTTGGCTGACTTCGTGATTGGAGCAAGGCGCGAATAAAACACAAACGGCGCCCGGAGGCGCCGCTCAAGCTCAAAGCGATAAGGCTACTTCAAGGGAACTGGCAGCGGGCTGTCGCAGCAGCCGAGGTGGTAGTTAATGCCAACCTTGACCGTGTTGATTTCAAGGTCATGATTGAAGTTGCCGTGTGCCCAGTTATCCGGGAATGGAGGGGTCGTATAGAAAGAGTTCAGCGAAGAAGACGACGTTCCGAAATCAAAAAATTGATACTCGAGCTTCACGCTCCATGCCGGATTCCAAAGATATTCCACGCCGCCACCAGCGGTCCAACCAATCCGGGTACTGTCCGTGGATCCTTGGGCCCAGAAGCTTGTATTA
>JBAVVQ010000825.1:0-23804 GCA_049697375.1 Rhodomicrobium sp. | reverse complement strand
GTCGAGATTTCAAGGCAGGAACTGGAAAAGGGGATAGGCCTTTTGACGGCCAACACTGCGGCGGGTCTGGTCGCCTCAACCAGCGAGGCAAGGCGGCAGATCAAGGGCGGCGCAATCCGGGTCAACGATTCCGTGGCCACCGATGAGCGCGCCGTGCTGACGCTGAAGGATTTGAACGCGGATGGCGTCATCAAGCTTTCGCTGGGAAAGAAGCGCCACGTTCTGCTGCGGCCGGCGCCATAAAGCGCGCGCGGCGCGCTCGTCGCTAAAACTCGATCGCGTCGGCCATGGGGCGGACGCGCTCGCGCTTTATTCGGGCGCCGCGCTTCTTCATGTCACGCAGGATGACGTAAATCATCGCGGTCATGACCGCATCGCTCAGCGCATCATGCTGGCCGATGTTCGGGAGCCCGAGGTCTTTGAGAATCGACACAAAGCGCAGATCGATGGTCGTGCCCGTCGGCGCGTTTCCGTATTTGCGCTCGAAATAGAGATTAGAAACCTCGATACGCCTGTTCGGCAGACCCATCTGGATGAACGGCAGCACATGCTTGTCGATCATCTTCACGTCGAACTCCAGGTAATAGCCCACCAAAGGCCGGGACCCGATGAAATACAGAAAATCCCGCAGGACTTTCCGGATCGGCAGCTGGTGTTCGACATCCGCTTCGCGAAACTGATGGATCTTCATCGCGTCCGGCTTGATGCTTGTCTCGGGCCGTACGACCGCCTCGAATTTCTCGCTTAGCATGATCTTATCGTCTTTGATCAAGACCGCGGCGATGGTGATGATGTCATCCTTCGCCACGTCGAGACCTGTCGTCTCGCAGTCAAAGGCGACCACTTCGCCGGGCGGCGGTTTCTTGAAGAGAAAGCGATAAGACTGATCCCCGATCGACGCCATATGGAAGTATCGCCGGAGCGTCTGATACACCATCGGATATACCCGGATTAAGTGAAATACTGGAGATTATAGCGATGGCGCACCAATTCGCGGAACAGGCGCACAACCCGCAATGCGTTCCGGAAGATGTCACGGTCAGCCGCCGTAAGCTCAGTCAAATTCACGATGGTCTCGCGGGCAAGGCTTCCGGTGCGCTTCGCTTTCAGCTGGGACCGCAACCGCAGCTCCATGAAGAGATGTAGGGCGCTGATAAGCTCTTGTGCGAAGGGCTGTTCAAGCACGTTCGAAGCGGCGAGCGCTTTGATCCTGGTGACAGTCGACGTCTCCTGGATGCCTTTCTCTGTCGCGAGTGTCCGGACGCCGTGGACGATCGGAAACGTTCCTACCTTCTTCACGTCGACATCACCTGAACGCATGCCGACGGACACCATCAAATTGCCGAACACGCCGATATCGGAACTCGCGAACAGGTCGATGAGATGCGCGAAATGAGCAAGATGCGCGCTTTCGCCCCGCATCATGTCCATGAACGCTGTTTTTATGTGGACCAGAAGATCGCGCCGCCCGGCGACCGCGACGGCGTCGCTGAAGATGCCCAAAGCCATCGCACTGTCGCCGCCGGGTGTGAGGACCCAGCTCTTGAGTTGCTTGGTGAAGCCATCGGCGGGCTGCGACCAGACCGGATTTTGGACCATGACATTCCCGGGACATGGCGGGAATCCAAACGCCTGCAGAGCATTCGTGAAGGCCGACCGGAATGAGTCGAGATCAGCCTGCGGGATTTCCTTTGCGAGGAGAAGCCCGTTATCCTGATCGGTGCGCACCGTCTGTTCGCCGCGTCCCTCCGATCCCATGACGATGAGACAGCCTTCCTCCCGTACCGATCCGGGAGCCACCAAATCGAAAAGCTTCGCCAGGAGGTTCCTGTTCAAGTCCGAGGTAATCTCCGCGATGATGTCGATCTTGACGCCTTGCTCGTGAAGACGCTCAACCTGCCCCTGAATGTCCCGGGCTGCGTCAGTCAGGTCTGCGACCGTTCTAGCTCTGTCGATCCGGCCCGGGATCAATTGCGAGTTCCCTGCGAAGAGTTCCAGTATGTCTATATCTTCAAGGATGCCGGCGTAGGCGTCGCCTTGACGGATCGCAATCCGGCGCTTGTTGCTGCGCGTCATGGCGAGCAGCGCATCGAAAATAAAATCGTCGCTATCGACGGCGGCCACATCAAAATGACTGATATCGCGCACCGGCGTATCGAGCGGCATGCGGTGCAGAATAACGGCCCTAAAGACAGTCATGCCAGTGACGATGCCGGTGCGTTCGCCGTCCTTTACGAACAAGGAATTGCAGGCGTTGCGCTCCATCGAATGGCCTGCCTCTTCGATCGTGGACGCTCCCTCGATGAAGACAGACTTTCTCCAGCGGGCATCCTTGACCCGCGTTCGAAGCACAGAGTCGAGTCCTTGCGGCCACGCTGATTTGCGGCGAAGGCATCGAGGCGGCGGGATAGATCGGTGTAAAAAAAGGCTGCAAAAGCCTGGTTCTTCTTTACAAGCCCAAGAATGGTCTCTTTGGGGAGAAGGAAGCAGAGCGTTTCTTCCGTGGCCACGAAATTTGCGCTTGCAGAGCCATGCACGACGGAGCCCGAGTCGAAAGCGTCTTTCGGGCCAAGCAAAGCCGCGACTTCTTCCGCATTCCTTTCTTCGACGGCCCCCTTGATGATGACATGGAGAAAGTCGGAACCTTCGCCGACTTTCACGATGGTGGCGCCCGGCGCGAAATAACCGATGTCCATGGCCGCGCCCAGCCTATCCATCTCGTCCCGGGTGAGGCGGTCGAAAGGGGGATTTTGCGCGTCAAAGCCTTGCATGGGAATCGCCGGAACCGGTTACGTGAGGGACGGGAAGAGTCCCGCCTCCAAAAGCCTTGGATCAGCCCGCCTTTAATGGAATCGATCAAAGGCGTGTTGATCGGTTCTAAAGCGCTAGTTGGCCAACGGATTCTCATCGCGGCCAAGCGAAGCGCGAGCCGGGATCGCAAAAAAGACAGGCGCTTCAATCTGCTACGATCCCGGATAAGGCTTCGCCTTTCCGGGACGACGGTCGCGATCCGTTGGCGCGTCAAGCGACGTTTGCTCAGTGTACATTCGCAGTGGCTGCGCCGATACCGGTTTCTGAACGGACGAACTGCGCGTCGAACGCCTGCTGTTCACGCTGGGCGCGCTTCGTCGAATCCAGTTTTGAGAAGAGCCAAATGCCGATGAAGGCGATCGGCATCGAGAACAAGGCGGGGTTGTCGTAAGGGAAGATCGCTTCCTTGTAGCCAAGTGTGCTGACCCAAACTGCTTTGCTGAGAACCACGCCGGCAACTGAGCTGATAAGCCCAAGCATCCCTCCTACGAAGGCGCCAAGAGTCGTTGTCCCTCTCCAGAAGATCGACATCAGGAGCACAGGGAAGTTAACGCTCGCCGCAACGGCGAAGGCGAGGCCGACCATGAACGCGACGTTGATGTTCTCGAAGATGTAGCCGAGGTAGATCGCAAGGATGCCAATCGCCAAGGCCGAGAGCTTCGAAATCATGACCTCGCTTTGCTCCGAAGCGTGTCCCCTGGCGATGACAGACGCATAGAGGTCGTGGCTGACAGCCGATGCGGCCGCGAGCGTAAGCCCTGCCACCACCGCGAGAATTGTCGCGAAGGCCACAGCCGAGATGAAGCCTAACAGGTAGGCGCCGCCTGTTGCGTTGGCGAGCTGAACGGCGGCCATGTTCGTCCCGCCCTTCAGGTTAGCGACGGCGACGGTCCCATCTTTGAAATAGTTGGGATCGCTCATCAGGAAGGTGATGGCGCCGAAGCCGATGATAAAGGTCAGGATGTAGAAGTAGCCGATGAAGCCCGTCGCATAGAAGACCGATTTGCGAGCGGCCTGGGCATCCGCAACGGTGAAGAACCGCATCAGTATGTGAGGCAATCCAGCTGTGCCGAACATCAGCGCAAGGCCAAGCGAGATGGCCGACACCGGGTCAGACACAAGGTTACCGGGGCCCATGATCGAGATGCCCTTTGGATGGACCTTGGTCGCGGCGCCGAACAGCTCAGCTGGGCTGAAGTTGTAGCGCCAGAGCACCAGAAATGCCATGAGCGTCGCCCCGAAGAGCAACAGGAAGGCCTTGATGATCTGCACCCAGGTGGTCGCCTTCATGCCGCCAAAGGCGACATAGATGATCATAAGGGTTCCTACGATGATAACCGCCCACAGATATTGCAGACCGAAGAGCAGCTGGATCAGCTTTCCGGCGCCGAC
Organism: Rhodomicrobium sp.; assembly: GCA_049697375.1. Lineage (GTDB taxonomy): Bacteria > Pseudomonadota > Alphaproteobacteria > Rhizobiales > Rhodomicrobiaceae > Rhodomicrobium. The sequence continues at coordinate 19,601 of JBAVVQ010000825.1, read as the reverse complement.
CATCTGCGCGATCAGGTAGAAGGCGACGACAGTAAAGGTGCCGATCGCCGACAGGATGCGAATCCAGGTTTGGTCAAGCCTGAAGGAGGCTACATCCGCGAAGGTGAACTTTCCAAGGTTCCGAAGCCGTTCCGCGATCAGGAACAACACGATCGGCCAGCCCCACGAGCCAGCCGACGGAATAGATCAGCCCATCGAATCCGCTGGAGAACACGAGGCCCGAGATTCCCAGGAACGAGGCGGCTGACATGTAGTCGCCTGCGATGGCGAGGCCGTTCTGGAACCCGGTAATTCCGCCGCCAGCCGCGTAAAAGTCGGCCGCGGATCTCGTCCGGGCTGCTGCTCGATAGGTTATGACCAAGGTCATGAGAACGAAAGCTATGAACATGCCGATTGCGGGCCAGTTCGTCGGCTGTTTCTCGACCGGCCCCTCAACGGCGGCGGCAAAGGCTGGGAGGGCTACGCAAAGACCCGCGGACAGCGCGAGGCTGAGGCCCGTAATGCGTTTTACAGAAATCATCTCGCCGCCACCTCTTTAATGAGCTCACGGTTGATCTCGTCAAAGCGGTTGTTAGCAGCCCAGACATAGATGCCGGTCAGCAAAAAAGCGGAAATAATGACGCCCAAGCCGATCAGGATGCCAATGGTGATGACGCCGTCGCCGATCGGCGTTGCGAGGAAACCTTTGGCGAAAGCGACCAGGGGGATGAACCCCTGGTAGATAAGAAGCATGATCCAGGACAGCGTCCATGCGAAGCGCGATCGACTACGCACAAGCTCCTGGAATTTCGGATTTTCCGATATCCACGTATGAGAATCCTGCTGCACGGGCTTTTCCTCTTGATTATGTGCCTTCCTTTTTCGGCCAGCGTGGCACGTTGGTGATTACTAACAGTTAGGCGCGTGACCTAGAGCAAATTTCTCTCTCAGCCTTTCGTTGAGTGGCTTCCGACACGCGATTATGGGCGCGGACGCCAGTATGCCCTGGGGGGAAATCCTGCCCCGGTTGCAGCGAGCGCTTCCTGGGTTTCCGTGGATAAGGCGTACAAGCAACTGGTACTGCGCAGTATCAGCTGCATGAATTCTCTCTTGGCGTATCCGTCCCCATGGAAGCAGGAGACGCGGAGCCGGCCCCTTTGTCGGCGTTCGTTCCCGAGCTCTGCGCCAGATATTCGGGCGAACGCATTTCCATAATCCGCGACACGGCGCGTTCGAAATACTGGGCGTCGTCGCCGGCTTGGAACAACTCGGCGGGCTCGACTGCGGCCGACGCCACGAAGCCGGTCCGATGATCGTAGAGAGTATCGATAAAGGTCAGGAAGCGGCGCGCAGGGTTCTGATCATGCCGCTCCATCTTCGGAATACCATCAACGAAAATCGTGTGGTAATGGCGGGCGAGGGCGAGATAGTCTTGTGTGCCCAAGGGCTTTACGAACAGATCGGCGAACGTAAAGCGCGCCGCTCCCAGGCAAGCGCAAGGCACATAAAGCTTATGCCCGAGCACCAGGATTGTCTCGCTGGCGCACGGCTCGCCGAAGGTTAGCTTCCGCCAGAGTTCGTCCATGGATGCTTTTGCCGCGTCATCGTCGGGCGAGAAATAAAGCGTGCTGTGCGATAGCTGTTCGAGCCGGTAATCGTGAGCTGCTTCAAGTTGAAAAAGCTCCAGGTTCTGCTCGACAAGATCGATAAAGGGCAGGAACTGATCGCGGTTGCGCCCGTTTTTATAAAGATCGCTGGGCTTCGAGTTCGAGGTGAGAACCACAACCGTGCTGGATTCGATCAGCGCGGCGAAAAGCCGGTTCAGAATCGTGGCGTCAGCGATGTCCGTTACGAAGAGTTCGTCCAGGCAAAGAAGGCGCGCTTCTGACGCGATGCCGGTCCCAACGGCGACGATGGGGTCGTCCTTGGCCTCCCGGCGCGCGACCGCAAGCCGGGCGTGGATCTCCGCCATGAACTCGTGAAAGTGGGCGCGGCGTTTTTGCTGGACGGGCGCTTCCTGAAAGAAGAGGTCCATCAGCATCGTTTTGCCGCGTCCGACGGCGCCAAAAATATAGAGGCCCTTCGGGACTTCGCCGCGTTTGCGCGTGAAGAAGGAAAAGAAGTCGGTACGCGCCGGAGGCGTATAGTGCGCCAATCGGTTGGTGAGCATTTGCAGCTTCTCGACCGCGAGCTCCTGGGCGCTGTCGGGCGTAACCTTCCCCTCCGCTAATAAGCGGCGGTATCTCTCTAACAGCGATGCGCTCATTCCCAGTGGTCCGATTCCGGCATTTGCATCCGCCTGCCGCACGCGCCCCAGCAAGTACCGGAATCAAAAGGACCACTAGCAACCTTACGATTCTAGCGGAGCTTTTGAATTTAACATTTGAGCGAGAACTTGCGGCAATTGGGGCTCAAATATCAAATTCGCTCCACTAGAGCTAGCGGACGTTACGAAGCTCGAGCTCGACCGCCGTGACGGTTGGGTTCGGCGACACCAATTCAATATCAAAATCGGCTCGCTCATTCGACCTGATTTTCGTACCTGTGATCCTGAGGTTGGCCGAATAGTCCCGGTCCAGCGCAGGGTCTTGATCCTTTACGGTTATGAAGAATTGGGGAACCCGGACGCCCCGGTGCGCGCGATTAAACACGCTGCCTCTTACGGTGAGAATAGGCCTGTTGTCGGAAGCCGACCACTCGTATCGAGCCGACTCGAAGACCAACGGCTGCGCCGTAACAGGCATCCCTAAGGTCCGATAAAGCGAAGCCAATCCGGGAGCAGCGTCGGCGACGATATCCCGGAAAGCGAAAAATCCTACGATAAGCCCGCTCGCCACGCAGATGAAAAGCCCCCACGCCGCGGCCAGCGCGAGGCCCCCACGGCGCCTGCGGTGCGGACTTTCGTCCGACTTTTCTTGTGTTTCCTCGATTTCCCGATAGAGACGCTGATCGAAAGCGGTGTCGTCGTCCCTGACTTCAGCTGGCTCCTCCACCACGACCGTCTCGGGCTCCAACGTTTCCTCGTCGGCGCTTGGCGACGATTTGCCCCAGAGGCCGCCTACGGCGTCCGGCATCGCCTCTTCCGTGGAGGTCGCGGCTGCCGACTTGAGATGTGTTTCGAGTTTTTCGGCAAGCTCTTCGTCCGCGAGCGAAGGCGCGCCGTGCGTTCTGTTGGCAGAAGAGAGGAAGTGCGATCTCATCGCCTCGCGAAGAGAGAAGTCCGGGTCGCTGTCGCCGTTAGCATCGTCTTGTTTCTCTACGGGCCGCTGCGCATTAGCGCCGCCCGGGCGATCGGCCTCAGACAAGCCCCAATCGCGGGCTCCGCCACTCGCTCTCCTGAAGCGGTCTGACGACTCGGCCCATCTTTCCGCCCAGCCATCGTCCGTTTTAGCCGGCGCCGGGCTTTCTTCGCCGTCGTCGGACATTGCGGCGGTTACGACAGAGCGGCCGTGGCCAAAACCGGAAAAGACGTTTCGAACGGCATGCCGCGTCGCATCGAGCGCGCGCTCTTCCTCGATAGTTTCCGCTCCTTGTTGCGCACCGCGAAAACCTGCGCGCGGAAACGGTATTGTGTCTGCGCTTGCCTGTGACCGCGTCTCTGTCGCAGCCTCATCGGCTTCGTCTGTTTGCCTCGACGTCTTTCTTCGCCTGAAGCCGCTGAACCAACTCACCTTCCCGGAATTTTCGTGTTCCTCCGAGATATCGCTCTCGCCGAGGCCAGGCTCCTGCTGAGGCTCGCCGGCCTCTTCCTTGAGATTTGTCTCCTCTTCAGCGGCGGGTTCCTCCTTAACGGGGGCGCCATGGCCCGATGACAACTGGCGTTCGTCATCGTCTTCCGCTGCCGCGAAGTGGTCATGGGTTGTTTGCCCTGTAGGAGCCTCATCCGTGGCGCTTTCGCTCTCTTTAGAAGGAGAGACCCAGGAGGACTCGTCAACCGCAGCCTCTTCCGCGCCGCTTTCCGGCATGGCGCGCCAGACGGTTCCGCACTTCGCGCAACGGACGGTCCGGCCCTCCGGCGGTAAGTCGGCCTTGATATCATAGCGGGTTGTGCAGGCAGGGCATTCAATGATCATTCGATAAACTCTATTGGTGGCTTTTTTTGCTTCCGCCGTCTCGCCTTTGTCTAAATCGATTGCTAGATCGCACGCGCTTCATCATGAGACCGGGCGAGAACGACCAGCAGGGTGGATTTGTGATTTCGGGTCATGCGCTTATTCGTTTCGAAAATGTCGGCCTCCGTTACGGGGTCGGGCAAGAGGTTTTGCGCGATATCAACTTCCATTTGCTGCCCGGCTCGTTTCATTTTTTAACCGGAGCTTCCGGCGCTGGCAAAACCACGCTTCTTAGGCTCCTCAATATGTCTCTGCGTCCCACACGCGGACTTCTGTACCTTTTCGGACGAAATATAGCCAAGAATACGACAGGCCAGCGCGCCGACCTCCGGCGCCGCATCGGGATCGTTTTTCAGGATTTCCGGCTCCTCGATCATCTCACCACGTGGGAGAACGTCGCGCTTCCTCTCCGCGTGATGGGGCGGCACCAAAGCGATTACCAGGAGGATGTCACGGAACTTCTCAAGTGGGTGGGGCTAGGCGACCGCATGCATGCCTTTCCCGCCGTGCTTTCTGGCGGGGAAAAGCAACGCGCCGCCATTGCGCGCGCCGTGATCGCCAAGCCGGAGCTTCTCCTCGCCGACGAGCCGACCGGTAACGTCGACCCGCAGATGGGGCGCCGCCTGCTGCGGCTTTTCATCGAGCTGAACCGGCTCGGCACCTCCATTATCATCGCAACGCACGATTATCAGCTCATGACGCAATTCCCGGCTGCCCGCATGCAGCTCGAGAACGGACGCCTTGAGCTGCAAGAGTAAGTCCAAGTCATGAGCAGTATTGAAACGACGCTTCCGGTTCCGTTCAAGGCGCGCCCGCAACCCGCGATTAAATTCGCGAGGGCGAACGCCCCTATCGTGCCCCCCGGCTCCGTTACGGGAAGTTCTCTGACCCTCGTGATCGCCATCATGTCCTTCCTGGCGGCTCTCACCGCGGGCGGCGTGTATGTCATTTTCAATGCGGCGAACGTCTGGACGAACAAGATCTCGGCGGAGATCACTGTTCAGGTCCAGCAGCGCGCGGGAGACAGCGGCGATGAGAAGTCCACCGAGATCACGCGCTTTATCTCCGATCAGAACGGCGTCAAGCGCGTCACGCCGTTCACGCGCGAGCAGTCGCTGAAGCTCGTGGAGCCTTGGATCGGAAAGTCGGAGGTGCTGAAGTCATTCGCGATCCCGAGGCTCATTGCGGTCGAGATCGACCGGGACAATCCGCCGGATATTTCCACGCTCAAAAAAGTCCTGGAAGCGAAGTATCCTGGAGCCCTGCTGGACGACCACGGGCATTGGCGTCACGAGATACGCCGGCTGACAAGACTTCTCGAACTCGCCGGCGTCGGGATGCTTTTCCTCATGGCCACGGCGACAGGCGCTGTGATCATCGCGGCGGCGACAAGTTCCCTGGCGTCCAACCGTGAAATCGTATCGGTGCTGAATTTTGTCGGCGCGGAGGAAAAATTCATCGCCCGGCAATTCGAAGCACATTTTCTGAAAGTTGGGATCAAGGCTGGGATTGTCGGGGCTGGCCTGGCCGCCATCGTGTTTTTCTGCCTGCCTTACCTGACCGAAGGCGTAAGCAGTTCCGTCACCTCGCAGGCCGAGATTCGCCGGCTCGTCGGCGCCGGGACGCTCGATCCGTACGGCTACATCGTTCTACTCATCGTTGTCATTGCGGTCGCAGCTATCTGCAAAATGACTTCGCGTTATGGCGTCCGGCGCATTTTAAACCAGCAGAATGCTTAGTTATCCACAGGCGCCTCCTATTGGGCGCAACGCGAGAAAACCTATGCAAGCGTGAGGCCTTAGCGGTATACTGACTATTGCATGAGCAACTCCGCTGACCAGAAGCGCCCGCAAAAGGCATTGAGCCTAAGAGCAATTCTCATGCACGCCCTGCGTGTGATGGTCATTTCCTGTCTGGCTGTCGCCGCTGGCTTTTTTATTTTCGCATACTCCGTAAGCGTTATGCCGTCCGGGGTCTCAGCGTCGGCCGACGGCATCGTGGCGCTTACCGGCGATGAGGATCGTATTTCGGAAGCGGTGCGGCTCTTGGCCGAAGGCAAGGCGAAACGCCTGCTCATATCCGGCGTCAACAAAAGCACTCGGGCTCCAGAGATTATCACACTTAACGCCGCGACCGGGAAAGAGGCGCGGTTGTTCCGCTGTTGCGTCGACCTGGATAAGCGCGCCCTCAATACGGAGGACAATGCCTCCGAGACGACTGCGTGGGTCAGGCAGAAGGGCTTCCGCTCGCTGATCGTGGTGACGTCAACCTATCACATGCCGAGAACTCTGATTGAGCTGCGGCAATCGATGCCGGATGTTGAGCTTCTTCCATACCCCGTTAAATCCCCTCGCCTTGAAGATCAGTGGTGGAGTGATCCTCGGACGGCTTGGGTGCTCGGGAAAGAATATCTGAAGTTTATAACCGCGTTCGCGCGTTACGGCGCTAATTCGGTATTAGGTCCTGCAGCCAAGGCCGAGCACGGCTCCCCGATGATCAATGCGCGCGTCAACTAAAATCGCGCTCTATTTGAGATCGCTGCTGTTCTATCCCGTTCTCTACATTAACTGGGCGCTATTTCTTGTTCTAGGGAGCTGGCTTTTGCTTGCGCCCCGAAGCTGGGCCATGGCGGCGCTCGCGCTTCACGGCGATGTCACGGTCTGGCTTCTCCGCATCATCTGCGGCACGAAGATGGAAGTCCGCGGACGCGAGAAACTTCTTCCCGGTCCTGTTATCGTAGCGGCAAAACATCAGGCGGCGTGGGACACTTTCGCGATCATCTCTCTCATGCGCGATCCGGCGCTGGTGATGAAAGCCGAGCTCCTGTCCGTGCCCATTTACGGGAGGTTCTGCCGCAAATTTGAGCTGATCCCTATCCAGCGAGATCTTGGCGCTGCGGCATTGCGGCAGATGGTTCGTGAGGCTAGGACCCGGGCGGCGCAAAACCGGGAAATCGTCATTTTCCCGGAAGGCACCCGGAAAACGCCGGGGGATGCGCCCGATTACAAACCAGGCATTATATTTCTCTATCAAAACCTGAAAGTTCCGGTTTGCCCACTCGCGCTGAATTCCGGCATGTTCTGGCCGCGGCGCTCAATCCTCCGCTATCCCGGCACGATTGTCGCCGAATTCCTGGACCCGATCCCGCCCGGCCTGCCTCGCCGGGAGTTCATGGAGAAGCTGGAGTCGGCGATTGAGGGGGCCTCGAACGCCCTTTGTCTGGAGGCTCGGATAGAGCTCGAAGACCAGGGGCTGCTGCCGCCCATCAATTTTCCGGGTGGCATCGCTCACGCTGAGCCTCAGAAAATCTAGTACAGCCCGAGGCAAGTTGGCGCGCCGATAGCCGCGAGCGCGTAAGCGAACTTGCCCGGGATAAGGCGTATCAGCGCATCTGTTCTACCCTCTGTCACCCTGCATCATGTTTCTTATCTTAAGAGGACTGTAAAAAGTTTTCCACAGGCTATACTTGATGGTTGGCACAAAAAGTGAACATTTGGTGTCTAAAATGGGAATGTGCCGTTGCGAGTTCTGGATAAGTCACCGATGCTGATTCCTATTTCCCAGCAGATTTGGGATGCGAAATATCGGTATTCACCGCCAGGGAGACCTGCCGAGCAGTCCATTGAGGAGACTTGGGTCAGGGTTGCAGGCGCCGCGGCTTCCGTCGAGCCGGAATGGTCTCGCGAAGCCTGGGAACAACGTTTCCTAGAAGCCTTGGCGGACTTTGCGTTCCTCCCTGCAGGGCGAATCCTGGCGGGAGCCGGCACCGGCCGTGATGTAACGCTCTTCAATTGTTTCGTCATGGGCGAGATCGGCGACGACATGGGCTCGATCTTCGCGAATGTCAGGGAAGCCGCCCTCACCCTGCAGCAAGGCGGCGGCATCGGTCACGACTTCTCGACGCTCAGGCCGAAAGGCGCCCATGTGCGAGGCGTGGGCGCGGATGCATCTGGTCCCGTTAGCTTCATGGATGTCTGGGACGCCATTTGCAAGACGATCATGTCGGCGGGCGCAAGGCGCGGCGCGATGATGGGCACAATGCGCTGCGACCACCCCGATATCGAGGCTTTCATCGAGGCGAAAGCCGACCCTGCGAGGCTACGGAATTTCAATCTGTCCGTCCTCGTCACGGATGCATTCATGGAGGCGGTAAAGGCGAACAGCTCATGGCCGCTCGTCTTCGGCGGCGAGATTTACCGCACGGTGAGCGCGCATGGCCTTTGGCGGAAGATCATGCGCAGCGCCTATGATTACGCCGAGCCGGGCGTGATTTTCATCGATCGCGTGAACGCTTTAAATAACCTAAGTTACAGCGAAAAAATCAGCTCTACCAATCCCTGCGGGGAACAGCCCCTGCCTCCCTATGGCGCATGCCTCCTCGGCTCCATCAATCTGGCAGCGCTGATCGACGAGCCGTTCACCTCCAAGGCGGCGCTAAATCAGCACAGGTTGGAAGATCTCGTGCCGGTGGCAGTGAGGCTGCTTGACAATATCATTGATGTATCCCGTTACCCTCTGCCTCAGCAGGAAAAGGAGGCAAAAGCCAAGCGGCGCATCGGGCTGGGCGTCACCGGGCTCGCCAATGCGCTGATTTTGTGCGGCGTGCATTATGGTTCGGAGAAGGGACGTGATCTTGCGGCATCCTGGATGGCGCAGATCAGCCACGCCGCTTATGAGGCCAGCGCCGGATTGGCCAAAGAGAAGGGAGCATTTCCTCTTTTTGACGCCAGCCAGTTCCTGCAGCAAGCCTTTCCTGCATCGCTGCCGCCTTCGCTTCAAAAGACAATCAGGGGCGCCGGCCTTCGCAACGGCGTGCTGACCTCCATCGCTCCAACCGGCACCATCTCGCTGCTGGCCGGCAATGTTTCGAGCGGGATCGAGCCCGTATTCGATTTCGAATATCGCCGCCGCATTCTCTCGCCAGATGGATCTGAGAGGCACGAAATCATCCGCGATTACGCGGTGCGGCTCTTCCGCGATATGCGTGGCGACACTCCTTTTCCCGATGCCTTCGTGACGGCCCACGACCTCCCGCCGCAGCAGCACCTCCTGATGCAGGCGGCGCTCCAACGGCACGTCGATGCTTCCATTTCAAAAACGGTCAATTGCCCGGAGTCGATCGCTTTTGAAGACTTCGAAATGCTTTATCTCGACGCCTGCCGGCTTGGGCTCAAGGGCTGCACGGCCTATCGGCCCAACAAGGTGACAGGCGCAGTCTTGTCGCCAGCGCCGCCGACGATCCGGGCCACGCAAGCTTTGCAGCCCGCTCTCCCGCTCGCGCCCGCGGACGCCCTGCCAAAGGCGCGCGAGACTGTCCTCTCCGGGTTCACATATAAGCTCAAATGGCCGGGTTCGGATCACGCAATCTATGTCACGATCAATGACATTTTTGACCAAGGTCAACGCCTTCCCTTTGAAATCTTTATAAACTCCAAGAACTTGGAGCACTACGCCTGGACGGTGGCGCTCACACGGATGATCAGCGCGATCTTCCGCCGGGGGGGAGATGTGTCCTTTGTTGTTGAGGAGCTAAAGGCTGTTTTCGACCCGCGGGGCGGCGCCTGGACGAACGGCAAATATGTGCCCAGTCTCCTCGCCGCGATCGGGGAGATAATCGAGCAGCACTTCATTCACATTGGATTCCAGGCCGGGGGCGTTCAGGAAAGCGGGAGGCATGAAGAGAAAACCAAGCATGAGAATCCGGACGGGATCAGCCTCGGCAACCTTTCGCCTTCAAGGTTCTGTCCACGCTGCGGATCTACGAGTATGATCTATCAGGAGGGGTGCCGTGTGTGCCGTAACTGCGGACACTCCACCTGCAGCTGACATTGGCAAAGCGGAGAAGGCGCAACTTCTTTGCCTTGTCGTCCTTAAGCCAAGCAATTAGTATAATGTCGGCTAAGCCGCATAATTAGGGAGGATGTCGATGACGGTGAAGACCTATCCGGTTCCGGAGAGCTGGAGTTCGTCAGCTTGGATCAATAAAGAAAAATACTACGAGATGTATGACCAGAGTGTCCGCGACCCGGACGGGTTTTGGCGCGAGCAGGGAGCGCGCATCGACTGGATCAAGCCGTTCACAAAAGTGAAGAACACTTCCTTCGATCCGCACAACGTATCCATCAAATGGTTCGAGGACGGAACGCTGAACGTCTCGGCGAACTGTATTGATCGCCACCTTGAAAAACGGGGCGACCAGGTCGCCATCCTCTGGGAAGGCGACGACCCCAATGTGGATCTCAAGATTACATATCGGCAACTCCATGAGCGCGTCAGCCGCCTTGCCAACGTTCTCAAGAAACACGGCGTGAAGAAAGGCGACCGCGTCACGATCTACCTGCCGATGATCCCTGAAGCCGCCTATGCAATGCTAGCCTGCGCCCGAGTCGGCGCGATTCACTCCGTGGTGTTCGGCGGCTTCTCCCCAGATAGTCTCGCAAGCCGCATCATCGACTGCGACTCAACGATGCTGATCACCGCTGATGAAGGCCTCCGCGGCGGCCGCAAGGTTCCGCTTAAGGCAAACGCCGACAAGGCCCTCGAGAAGTGCCCGACAATTGAGCGCGTTCTGGTCGTGAAGCGCACCAATTCCCCAGTCGCCTGGACGCCGGGCCGGGATATCTGGTTCGATGAGGAGATGCAAAGCGTCTCAGCCGATTGCCCGCCTGAGGAGATGAATGCCGAGGATCCGCTTTTCATTCTTTACACCTCCGGCTCGACGGGCCAACCGAAGGGTGTGCTTCATACCTCGGGCGGTTATCTGGTCTACTCGGCGATCACGCACCAATATGTCTTCGATTACAAGGACGGCGACATCTATTGGTGCACGGCGGACGTTGGCTGGGTCACGGGGCATAGCTACATCGTTTACGGTCCGCTAGCGAACGGAGCGACCACGCTCATGTTCGAGGGCGTTCCAAATTACCCCTCGGCCTCACGCTTCTGGGAGGTCGTCGACAAGCATCAGGTCAACACCTTCTATACCGCGCCGACCGCTATCCGGGCTCTCATGGGAGCAGGCGAGCAGCACGTCAAGAAGACAAGCCGCAAGTCGCTGAAATTGCTTGGGACTGTGGGCGAGCCGATCAATCCTGAAGCGTGGGAGTGGTACTATCGCATCGTGGGCGAGGAACATTGCCCCATCGTCGACACCTGGTGGCAGACTGAAACGGGCGGGATACTCATTACCCCGCTACCTGGCGCCATCGCCACGAAGCCCGGCTCGGCGACACTCCCCTTCTTCGGCGTAAAACCGGCCCTTGTCGCTCCGGATGGGCAACAGCTCGAAGGGGCGGCTGAGGGTAACCTCGTGATCCTGGACGCCTGGCCGGGACAAATGCGCACGGTTTTCCGTGACCATGATCGCTTTGTGCAGACTTATTTCTCCGCTTATCCCGGCTCCTACTTCACAGGCGACGGTTGCCGGCGGGATGCCGACGGGTATTATTGGATCACCGGCCGCGTCGACGATGTGATCAACGTCGCGGGCCATCGCATGGGCACTGCGGAAGTCGAGTCCGCTCTGGTGGCCCATGCTAAAGTGGCCGAAGCTGCCTGCGTGGGTTATCCGCACAGCCTTAAAGGACAGGGTATCTATGTCTACGTTACCCTGATGACCGGCGTCGAGCCTACCGAAGCGCTCAGAACCGAGCTTCGCAACTGGGTCCGTCAGGAAATCGGCCCGATCGCGGCGCCCGACCTGATCCAGTTTGCCCCCGGCCTTCCCAAGACCCGTTCGGGCAAAATCATGCGGCGCATTTTGCGGAAGATTGCCGAGGATGATTTTTCGAACCTCGGTGATACATCAACGCTGGCCGAGCCAGCCGTTGTGTCCGACCTGATCGAAAACCGCATGAACAAGCCTGCGGCTTAAGCTTACGTGCCCGGCCTTTCGCCGGGCACTCCTCCCTGCCTCAAGGCTGAATTTCTTCTTCGAGAATTGTGTTTATCCACAGGTTGCTCAGAATTCCACAACCTTAGCGCGTTACAGTAGGGGTCGGCGCAGATTTTGTGGCGTTTCAGCCACGCCAACGATGCAGAAGCGCCTCTCCTCTTGGCGAGGGGTGAGACCCGCAAGCAAGTTTGCGCTAATGAGATCCGGTCTTAGTGCAGCTTAGGATTTATCCATGATTGAGCGGAAAGTTGTCGATAGCGTTCGTGATAAGACGGCGTCGGGCGGTCGTTCGCCCCTTTTGATGCCCATCATGGCGGGAAACACGCTCGAAAGCGGCGATATAGCCGAGTTCCTCAAGGGCCGTTTGTCCCATTTGCAGGAGAAGTCTTCTCCCCGGCCTCGGATGAGCCTGAGCTGAGAGTAGAGACCTTCGAGCCAGCGGCGCCGAGTTCGCCGGCCGCTTGTTTCCTTGAGGATCCCGGTCATCCTAAATTTTAGAAGATCGAGCTTAAAGACGTTGATCGAGGATGCCGCGTCGCCTAGTGTTCGCGACACTTAAGCCCATCACGAACGCCACTCAATCAAATACAGGTTTCTATGCGCCCCTCGAAACGGCAGGCGGGCGATCTGCGCCCCGTTAGCTTCCAGCGCGCCTTCTCGCTCCATGCGGAAGGATCGTGCCTTATCAAATTCGGGAATACTCACGTGCTTTGCACAGCAAGCCTTGAGGAGCGTGTGCCACCGTGGATGAAAGGCCAGGGCAGGGGCTGGATCACCGCTGAATATGGCATGCTACCCCGGGCGACGTCCGAGAGAACGCGCCGGGAGGCGACAACGGGGCGCCCGTCGGGGAGAAGCCAGGAGATCCAACGCCTCATTGGCCGCGCCCTCCGGGCCGTGGTCGATCTGCAGGCGCTCGGCGAACGGCAAATTACCGTGGACTGCGACGTGTTGCAGGCCGATGGTGGCACTCGGACGGCGGCCATAACGGGGGCATGGGTCGCGCTTCATGATTGCTTCCAATGGATGCGCGCGCGAGACATGATCCGGGAAGGCGTGTTGAAGGATCAGGTCGCAGCCGTCTCATGCGGGATCTGCAAGGGTGAGCCAGTGCTGGATCTCGATTACGCCGAGGACTCCGAGGCCGAGGCGGACGCGAATTTTGTGTTCACCGGCAAGGGCATGATCGTCGAAGTCCAAGCGACCGCCGAAAGAGCTGTCTTTTCCGAGGAGCGCATGGCCGAACTCACCTCCCTTGCAAAAAAGGGCATCAGTGAACTTCTCAATCTGCAGAAGCTGACAGTCCTCTAAGGGGATGAGCATGGGCGCTCGCTTCCGCCTTGGCAGCGGCGACGGTCTCGTCGTCGCTACGCACAATAAGGGTAAACTTCGGGAATTCCGCGATTTGTTCGATCCGCTCGGCATCGCTGTGGCTTCCTCCAGCGAGCTTGGCGTGCCCGAACCCGAGGAAACAGGAAGCACCTTCGAGGAGAATGCGCGTCTCAAGGCTGTCGCGACCGCTGCAGCCACCGGGCGGCTCGCGCTTGCGGATGACTCGGGTCTCGCCGTTGAGGCGCTCGCTGGCGCCCCGGGGATTCACTCTGCGCGCTGGGCCGGGGAGCCTCGAGATTTTTATCGGGCAATGTCAAAGGTTGAGAACGAGTTGCAAGCTACGGGCGCGTTCGCGCGGGCGCAGCGCCAGGCGAAGTTCGTTTGCGTGCTCTGCCTTGCAAATCCAGAAGGCGCGGTCCAGTTCTTTGAAGGGACCGTGCCGGGTCACCTCGTTTGGCCGCCTCGCGGCACACAAGGCTTCGGCTACGATCCCATGTTCGTACCCGATGGGTACGACATGACGTTCGGTGAAATGGACCCAGACAACAAGCATGCAATCTCACACCGCGCCCGAGCCTTCGCCGCTTTCCGCGCCGCTATTGTCGAGGGAGGTTCCGAAAAGTAGCGCGCCTTCGGGGCCGGGCGCAGATCCGCTCGCGATCTATATTCATTGGCCATTTTGCCAGTCGAAGTGCCCCTATTGCGACTTCAACTCCTATGCGCGTCGAACGATAAGCGAAGAGCAGTATCTGGAGGCGGCGCTCAGCGAGCTTGATCATTACGCGGCCGAAACACGAGGGCGTCCCCTTTCGAGCATATTCTTTGGCGGCGGAACACCCTCGCTCATGATGCCGCATACGGTGGGAGAACTCCTCGACAAAATAGCTGCCCTTTGGCCGGTCGAAAGCGCATGTGAGGTCACCCTTGAGGCGAACCCCTCCAGCGTCGAATCTGACCGTTTCGAAGGCTATCGCATCGCTGGCGTCAACCGCGTTTCCCTTGGTGTGCAATCGCTCTCCGATGAACAGTTGCGCTTCCTGGGTAGGCTGCACACCGCAGCCGAAGCGCGACAGGCTCTTGAGGTGGCAGGCAGGTATTTTGAGCGCATAAGCTTCGATCTAATATACGCGAGGCCAAAGCAAACCGAATTCGAATGGCGCTCAGAACTGCGAGAGGCGCTCGCCTTGGCGCGCGGCCATCTCTCGTTGTACCAACTCACCATCGAGCCAGAGACTGCGTTCTTCGACTTGTATCGCCGCGGGAAGCTTAGTGTGCCTGGGGCGGACTTGTCGGCGGACCTTTACACCCTCACGCAGGAGATGTGTGAGGCGGCCGGTCTTCCGGCTTACGAGGTCTCGAACCATGCCGCGCCGGGACAGGAAAGCCGTCACAATCTCATCTATTGGCGTTATGGCGATTATCTCGGGATCGGGCCGGGCGCACATGGCCGCCTAACCGCGGGCGCAAGGAAATACGCAACGGCGGCTGAAAAAGCTCCCGCGGCGTGGTATGCGAAGGTGAACGAATGCGGAAGCGGGTGCGAGGAACATTTTGAACTTCACCCGCGCCAGCAAGCGGAGGAAGCCGTGCTCATGGGGCTTCGCTTGCGTGAGGGGCTCGACTTGGCAGCCCTTTCGGCAAAGACCGGCTTCAGCCCAGCGCTTCAGGTCATCGCGCCGCTAGAGGAAGAAGACCTGCTACGGCGTGATGGCGATTGGCTTAGGGCGACAATGCAAGGCCGTTTGGTCTTGAACGCGCTGGTCAAGGCTATAGCAGCCGGACTTGAAGAAAGAGCAAGCTCCTTAGTATTGAGCAACAGCCGTTCCGAAAGCTGACGGGGCCGCGTCGATCGGCTGGTTTCCGGATCGCTGGACTTCCATAATGGCGAAGCCGCGCTCAGCCGTGCCGTCAGGCCGAAGCCGGAAAAGGCCATCCACGCCCTGGAATCCACTCGAACGCGTCAGCTCAGACGCCGCGAAGCGCTGGCCCGGCGGATTGCTTGAAAGCGATATGGCAAGGCTGACGGCGTCATAGGACAAGCTTGCCAACCGTGGCGGCGTGTCGCCATAGGTTTCCGCATAGCGTTTGGTGAACTCCTGCCAGCCCTTGGGGTCAGGCGCCGCAAACCAGCCGCCTTGTAATGCGGCCTCCTTGCCAACGCCAATATAATCCCAGCCTGAAAGCCCCATGAATTTTACCGCCTGCGTATCGGCCTCATAGTACGGGAAAAGCGGCGCGAGCGACGGCAGCGTGTCGCCGCTGGCCGGGATGAAGATCGCATCGACCTGCGGAGGCGCGCCTTTCTTCGCAAGCGCAGATATTTCTTTGACCGGCTGCATCATGCCGTTCGCATCGGGCGGGTATGTCTTTGTCATCACGACCTGCGCGTGGTTCTCCTGCACGCCGCGATTGAAAGCCTGCTCGACGATGCGCCCATAATCATTTTGCGGGAAGAGGGCTGCGAAGCGGGTCTTACCTTTGCTGACCGCATAAGAGATCATGCGCGGCACATCGCTTCCCGCAACGAAACTCAGGAGATAGACGCTGTTCCCAGCCACATTGCGGTCGC
The DNA here is from genome assembly GCA_049697375.1 of Rhodomicrobium sp. Taxonomy (GTDB): domain Bacteria; phylum Pseudomonadota; class Alphaproteobacteria; order Rhizobiales; family Rhodomicrobiaceae; genus Rhodomicrobium. The sequence goes on along the minus strand of JBAVVQ010000825.1, from coordinate 3,715 downwards.
TCGAGAAAGCCAGGACGGGGACACCGGCGGCTTGCGCGACGGGGGCCACAGCGGAAACCTCGTTTGCGAAAAGCGGGCCGATCACAAGCTCGGCGCCGTCCTTTATGGCATCCTGCGCGGCCTGGCGAGCTCCGTCCGGCGTGCCGTGCGTGTCCTTCGGGATGAGTTTTACATTGGGCTTGTCGAAATCGAACAGCGCCAGCTCTGCTGCCTGCTTCATCGCCTTCGCCACTTGCTGGGCATTGACATTGCCGGTCAATGGCAAAAGCAGCGCTACCTTCACGGCGCCGCCCGCAGGCGCTCCGCGAGGGGACGTCCCCGCCAGGTTCGAACCGCTGTTCGATCCACCGAGACCCCCGACGGAGCAAGCGCTCATACCCAGGCAGACAAACATCAAGGCCATGCCGGCAAGAAGGTGAGCGCGGACGTGTTCATTCGTAAATTTCATCGAGCGATTTTCAGCTTTCCATTGACCCGTGCCGACGATGAAGGCAAGCAAACCCCACAGCCTTCGACTCGCGCCATCTTCCATGCAAGTTTACCCATGAGCAACTTCGTAACTATGGCTGATTGGTGATGGCTAGGCGCCAGCGGGCAAAAAATTCACGCGCGGGATGCCCCGAAGACACATCGGGAGCGGGCGTTGAGGCGTCTTTGCGCCAACAGGAACTCCTGTCGGGAGTGCAGCGCCAACTCGACAGGCTCAGCGCAGGCTCGCTCGCGGCCGGGCTTTATATCGTTTCGACCCCCATCGGCAACCTCGGCGACATCTCCCTTCGCGCACTCTCAACGCTCGCCGCTGCAGACATGGTTGTGTGCGAGGATACGCGCCATAGCCGAAAGCTCTTCTCCGCGTACGGCATCGGCCGAAAGCTCGAAACCTACCACGACTTCAGCGGCGAAAAGGATCGTGCGCGTATTCTTGGGGCGCTCCGCGAAGGCAAATCCGTTGCTGTGATTTCGGATGCCGGCACTCCGCTCATCGCGGATCCTGGTTTCAAGCTTGTGCGCGGCGCCGTCGCCGAGGGGTTCCGCGTGTTTGCGGCGCCCGGTCCTTCTGCGCTTCTTTCGGCGCTCGTCGCAAGCGGCCTTCCCTCAGACCAATTCTTCTTCGGCGGCTTTCTCCCGCCGAAAGAGATGGCAAGGCGGGAAATCCTGGAGGCGTTCCGAGCCGTCCCTGGAACGCTCATCGTTTACGAAACGCCAAGCCGGATCGAGGCCACGCTCTCGGCGATTGGCGCGATTTTCCCGGATCGTCAAATCACCCTCGCTCGCGAACTGACCAAGATCCACGAAGAATTTGTTGGCGGAACTGCTGAGACGCTCCTTGAGAAGATCAAGGAAACTCCTCTCCTTGGGGAGATGGTCGTTCTCATCGGCCCTGGGCAAACGCCTCAAGCGCAGGACGCGGATTTGGAAGATGCGCTGCGGAAGGCAATGGAAAGGGTTAGCCTGAGAGAAGCTGTCGAAGAAGTTGCAAAGGGACTTGGCGCAGGAAAAAAGAAGGTGTACAACTTGGCGTTGAAGTTGAAGGACCGATCGCCATGACGTTTCCCCGCCGACGCTCCTCTCCACAAAGCTCTTACGCCATAGGCGTCGCCGCGGAATGTTCTGCCAGGCGGCTCCTTGAAAGCAAAAGCTACAGCATCCTAGCGCAGCGCTACAAAACGAAAGCGGGCGAGATCGACCTTATCGCGAGGCGGGATGATCACCTCGCCTTTGTCGAAGTTAAACAGCGGAGGACTCAGGATGAGGCCGCCTGGTCCATCGCGCCCCGTCAGCAAGCTCGGATCGCATTGGCCGCAGAGGTCTTTCTTGGTGAGCACGCCTCCCTTGCCCAATGCTCCGCAAGCTTCGATGTCATTCTCGTCAGCCGGACCCAGGGATGCGCCCACATCGAGCAAGCCTTTCTTGCGTAATCAAGCCCTCGCCTTTAAGTCTCCTCTCGTACAATGATCGTGAGGAGCGAATGCGGTTGAAAACCGGGGTCCAGATGGACCCGATCGAAAGAATTCACATCCACGGCGACTCGACGTTTGCAATCTTGCTTGAAGCGCAGTCTCGAGGGCACAGCATTTTCTATTACACACCCGACAAGCTTTTCATGCGGGATGGGCGCGTTTTCGCCGAAGGCCACGAGGTGCGCGTCGAAGATGTCCATGGCGCTCACTATGAGCTGGGGGCGAAGCAGACGCTGGAACTCAAGGAACTGGATGTCGTCCACCTTCGTCAGGATCCGCCCTTCGACATGGCGTATGTGACTACAACTCACATTCTTGATCACATCCATCCCAAAACACTGGTCGTAAACGACCCTGCAAGCGTTCGAAATGCTCCCGAAAAGCTGTTTGTGACCGAGTTCCCGGAACTGATGCCGCCGACGCTCATCACCCGCTCCCTGGACGATGTGAACGCCTTCCGCGCAGAGTTCGGCGACATCATCGTCAAGCCGCTCTATGGAAATGGCGGAGCGGCCGTCTTCAGAGTGCGTCCCGATGATACGAACACCGGGTCGCTTGTGGAACTCTTCCAGACTGTGTTCCGTGAACCTTTCGTCGTTCAACGATATCTGCCCGATGTTCGAAGGGGTGATAAGCGCATCATTCTCGTGGACGGCGAGCCTGCTGGCGCGATCAATCGCGTGCCGGCGGCGAATGAGACGCGGTCGAACATGCACGTCGGCGGCAAGCCGGAAGCCACGGAGCTTACTGCGCGCGAGCGGGAAATCTGCGAAGCGGTCGGACCAGAGCTCAAGCGGCGTGGCCTCATCTTCGTCGGCATTGATGTCATCGGGGACTATCTTACCGAGATCAATGTTACATCGCCGACAGGCATTCGTGAGATCCGGCGCTTCGGCGGACCCGATATCGCCGCGCTTATATGGGACACTGTGGAAGAGAAAATTCGTTCCATGAAAGTTCGCTGATTGTTCTTGATTTTATAAAAATCAAGCATAATATCCGCCGAGTTTGTTGAAGATGTTGGCGGAGTCGCAGGAATGTTCGCGCAGGTGTCCACGGTCGCTTTTGAGGGCATCGATGCGAAACAGGTCGACGTGCAGGTTCTTATTGCGCCCGGCCTTCCGGCATTCTCGATTGTTGGACTTCCCGACAAATCGGTTGGAGAAAGCCGCGAGCGCGTGCGTGCGGCGCTAACCGCCATCGGCCTTGGCCTGCCTGCGAAACGGATTACGGTCAATCTCGCTCCAGCGGATATGCCGAAGGAAGGCACGCATTATGATCTCCCGATTGCGCTTGGCGTGATGGCGGCGGCCGGAGCCATTTCGTCGGAAGCGCTAAAGGATTTCATCATCATTGGTGAACTCGGCCTCGATGGCGGGCTGGGCCCCGTCGCAGGCGTTTTGCCAGCTGCGCTAGGCGCAAGCTCTGTCGAAAAGGGTTTGATCTGCCCGGCGGCCTGCGGACCGGAAGCCGCCTGGGCCTCCGCCTCAATGCCGATCGTCGCGACTGCGCATCTCGTTGCCCTCGCAAATCATCTCAAGGGCGCGGCTTTCATTTCGCAGCCTCAGCCGCATCTCGATCAAAGCGCAGAGGCGGTTCCCGACCTCAAGGACGTGCGCGGCCAGGAGAGCGCGAAGCGGGCTTTGGAGGTCGCGGCGGCCGGCGGACACCATATGGTTATGATCGGGGCGCCAGGGGCGGGTAAGTCCATGCTCGCGCAGCGTCTTCCAAGTATTCTGCCGCCGCTTGAGCCT
>JBAVVQ010000824.1:0-2750 GCA_049697375.1 Rhodomicrobium sp. | reverse complement strand
CTGCCAGCTGAGCCTGCTCGGGCCGGTGACGCAGCGGCCGCTGACCTACAATCCGTTTCAAGCGGGCGCGTCGACGGCGGAGGTCACGTTCACACTGCGGAACGCCGACAGCCAGCCCTGCGACGCGGCCTTCGCCTTCTTCAGGCTTGGGGCGCCGCAGGCGCAGGCCGATGGCGCAACGCTGAATTATCAGGTGCTGGGCGACTCAGGCCCGGTGACGCAAGGGCTGGCGGCGGCGCCGGGCACACTGCAGGGCGGCGCCGCTGTGGCGAACATCACGGTCGGGGCAAGGCAAACCCGTACGGTGAACGCGATCGTTTCGGTCGGTGATGGACAGGTGGTCGGGCCAGGAACCTACACGGACCGGCTGACGCTTGGCCTCTATTGGGCCGCGGGGACGACCTATACGAAGGCCGCCGAGACGCCGCTCACCGTGACGATTAGCGTAAATTCGCAGATCACCCTTGCGGTGGGGGGCGGCGGCCGCAAAACGACGTTGAACTTCGGCGATTTTGTCGACGGAGCCACCCGGTCGGTGAACCTGCTGGCCTATTCGAATCAGGGCTTTCGTCTGGTTGTGCGTTCTGACAATGCCGGGGTCATGAAGCCCATCGACCGGGTGGCGCTGGCCGAGGGGCAATGGCGCGTGCCCTATACGATTGCCGTCAACAGATCGGGGCCGGTCGATCTTTCGCGGGACAGGGCGATTTCGCTTGGGCAGGGAGCGACGGCGAAATCAGGGCTTGTCATTCCGGTCGACGTGCAGATTGGCTCTACCAAAGGCCAGCGCGCCGGCATCTATCGCGACGTGATTACGGTGGCGATCAATCCGGGGCCTTGACAGGGCTAGGCCCTCCTCGGGACGGAACTGGGGGTGGCTGCGGAAAAGACCATCTTGAGGCCAGGATCGTGAAACAGGCAACTCTGGAAATTCTAGCGATGTTCGATAATTTAAACACCAGGGAGATGGGTCATGTTGATGTCGGCCGCCGACTATCGGGACTCTCTGCGGGCCTACAAGCCTCGGGTGTTCGTGAACGGAAGCCAGGTGGGATGCGTCGCCGACGAACCGCTGCTCGCGCCAGGCATTGCCGCCGTTGGCGTCGCTTACGACTTTGCGCTACGCAAGGAGCACCTGCCGATCATGACGGCGCGGCAGGGCACATCCGGAAAAACGGTCAACCGGATGCTGCACATCGACGAGACCTCACAGGATTTGCTTTATAAGCTTGAGGCCGTCCGCTTGGTTTGCAGGACAGCCGGATGCGCGCAGCGCTATCTCACTCACGATGCATTCAACGGCATCTATCAATCGACACGGCTGACCGACGACCGGCACGGCACGGACTACAGCCAGCGCTTCCTCGCCTATCTTCACGATATTCAAGATAGGGACCTGACGCTCGGCGTCGCGATGACCGATGCCAAAGGCGACCGCTCCAAGCGGCCCGGCAAACAGGTCAATCCGGATGTCTACGTTCACATCAAGGAACGGCACCGTGACGGCATCGTCATCCGCGGCGCAAAGGCCATCGTCACGGGCGCGCCCTATATGCACGAATTCCTCGTCATGCCGTGCCGGACCCACACCCCCGAGGACAAAGACTTCGCCGTGTGCTGCGCCGTACCCTGTGACGCGCCCGGGGTCACGATCGTCGCGCGTCCGGCGGGACGTCCAGGCGAGGCGTCGGCCAAGTTCTCCGCCAAGTATGGCCAGTCGGTCGGCGTCGTGATCTTCGACGACGTCTTTGTTCCCCACAATCGCGTTTTTCTGGCCGGGGAGACCGAGGAGGGCGGCTTCCTCACGACGTCGTATGCGACGCACCATCGGCATTCTTGTATCGGCGCGCGCGCGGGTTTCGGTGATCTCCTGATTGGGGCCGGATCCCTTATGATCGAAGCCAACGGACTCGATCCCAATCGTCACGCCCATATCCGCGAAGCCATGGTCGAACTCATCACCATCACGGAAGGCTTCTACGCCTGTGGCGTCGCCTCCTCCGTCTACTGCACGAAGGACCCCGCCGGGTCGGTGACGCCAGACGCGGTGTTCTCCAATATCGGCAAGCTTCTGCTCGCCACCAAAATCTATGATATGCACCGCTTGGCGCATTATGTTTCGGGCGGCCTGATCGTCGCTCTGCCGGGACCCGATGAAGACCACAATCCCGAAACGAAGGCTTCGATCGCTGCGGTAATGGGCGGACGGCCAGACATTCCAGCCGAGCGACGCGCCGAAGTGGCGCGCTTGATCGAGGACCTTACAGTATCGCGCGAAGCAGGCTGGTACTCAGTGATCTCATTGCATGGAGGCGGCTCGCCGGAAGCGATGAAGCGTGAAATCTGGCGCAACTATCCCGTTATGGAAAAGGTCCAGTTAGTGGAGAGCCTGCTCGATCGCGGCGTCCTGGGCGAGGGGCGAGGGGTGTCGAAGCAACCTGGCCGCTGCTGCCCGACTGGATGCCAGGCGCCCGAGCCACCGCGGCATGTCGAAGCGTAATCTCTTGAGCGTATCCGCTTTGATGGGATCAAAAGCGCGCACCACAACTCGTTTCCAGACACCGAGTCTCCCACGGCGCCTACCCGGTGATTACCTTTATTATCGGCAGAAGATAAGAGACCCGCTAATCCATTGATTTTGCTGGTACCGCTGCCCCGGCTCGAACGGGGGACCCCCATATCCACAATCTGTTTCCTATCGCATTTGCTTGCACTTTCTTGACATCGATTGAGAGCGACAAGTATATTGT
>JBAVVQ010000823.1:0-3721 GCA_049697375.1 Rhodomicrobium sp. | reverse complement strand
GGACGGCACAGGACGGCGGCCGGTCTACGGCGGCGCCCGGAAGTTCCAGGAGGACGCGCACTGGCGGGATCATATTTTGTTCTACGAATATTTTCACGGCGACAACGGCGCCGGCCTGGGCGCCAGCCACCAGACCGGCTGGACGGCGCTGGTCGCCTCGCTCATCGACGAGTGGCGGAGGTAACGGACGGGCAAAAAAGGAAAAAGGCGAAAAGGAACCGGCCCGCAATCAACGAGTTTCTTTTTCCACTTTTCGTCCCGCGTGCTATGGCCGCCGTGAGCTGCCGCGCGCCGCGGCGGCCCTATCAGGAAAGAGGCGGGCCGCCCGTCGCTCAAATGCGTCCAAAATTTCGCCAAACATGGCGCCAAAGGCCCGTGAAGCGACGGCTCCCAAGAGTGGATTGTTGAATTCGTAGTCTACCGAGAAATGCAGTTGGGTGCGATCCTCGTCAAGCGCCTCGAAGTTCCATGCAACACGGAGAAACCGCATCGGGCCATCGATGGCTTCAACGCTGATCCGGCGCGCGATCTCGTCGCCTGTTGTCCGGTTGGCATAATCGATCTGAAACGCCAGAAATCCCACGGTCATTCGCGATATAATGATAGTTTCGCCGGGTTCTTCCCTCTTGGACGACAACATTTTGACTGCGCGGCAATGCGGCACAAACTCGGGGTAGCTCTTCACATCGAGAACGAGATCGAAAAGCTCCGACCAACGATAGCCAAGGAGTCTCGTCTTTTTTGTGCTCGGCATTGCGGACGACGCGTTCAAGTTTCTCGTGCAAAAAATTTAAGTCGTGGGCAGACGTCGAGCAATCATAAATCGGCGCTCAAGCGCCGACAGCGGCCGCCGGAACCAACGCCTGCCCAAGGCGTTTCCGCGCGCCCAGGCGCTTTTTGGGCCTGAAGCGTTGGCGTAAGCCTATTCGGCCGCGATTGAAACCGGGTCTTGCATTCGCTCGCTTCGCGGCACGAAGCTATCGGCGCGAGCCACGTCCCAGGGATCGCGATATTGCCGCTGATCGGTCCCTTCAAGCAGTTCGCCAGGACTGAGAAAAGGGAAAAGCTCGGCAAACGTCACAACACGGTCGGGAGCCGCCCGGTGCATGAAATGGAAGGGACGCAGCTCGCGCGGATGCTCGAGGGCGGCGGCGGCGATCAGTTCAGCGAGGGCTTTGATCGTCTCCTTGTGAAAATTCGCGACGCGCTGCGCTTTATCCGATACCACCAGAGCCCGCTGCCGGATGCGGTCCTGGGTGGCGACGCCGGTCGGACAGTGATCGGTATGGCAATTCTGGGATTGGATGCAGCCAACCGCGAACATGAAGCCGCGCGCGGAGTTGCACCAGTCGGCGCCAAGGGCCATAACGCGCGCCATATCGAAGGCGGATGTGATCTTGCCGGATGCCCCGAGCTTGATTTTGTCGCGCAGGTTCACGCCCATCAGCGTGGAATGAACGAATGTCAAGCCATCGCGAAGCGGCATGCCCATATGATCCAGGAATTCGAGCGGGGCGGCGCCAGTGCCGCCTTCGGAGCCATCCACCACGATGAAATCGGGCGTAATTCCCGTCTGTAGCATGGCTTTGACCATGGCCATGAATTCCCAGGCATGGCCGACACAAAGCTTGAATCCGGTGGGTTTACCGCCGGAAAGCTCACGCAGTTTTGCAATGAACTGCATCATCTCGATTGGCGTGGAGAAAGCCCGGTGCCGCGCAGGGGAAATGCAATCGCGGCCCGATTCGACGCCGCGGATGCGCGCGATCTCGGGCGTCACCTTGGCGGCCGGCAGCACACCGCCATGACCAGGCTTCGCCCCTTGGCTGAGCTTGATTTCAATCATCTTGATTTGCGGTTTTGTGGCCGTTTCCGCAAAGCGCTTTGCAGAAAACGAACCGTCCTTCTCGCGACAACCGAAGTAGCCTGAGGCGATCTCCCATATGACATCGCCGCCAAATTGCTCGTGATAGGGGCTAAAGCCACCCTCGCCCGTATCGTGAGCGAAGCCGCCAATTTTGGCGCCCTTGTTCAAGGCGCGGATGGCGTTCGCGGAAAGCGCCCCATAGCTCATCGCGGAGATATTGAAAACGGACGCGGCATAAGGCTTCGCGCAGGCTGGTCCGCCAATCGTAACGCGGAATGGCTCTCGCGCCGGATCTTTGGGGGCGACAGAATGGTGAAGCCATTCGTAGCGCGTTTCGTAGACATTGTATTCGGTGCCGAATGGCCGTTTGTCGAGCTCGCTTTTGGCGCGCTGATAGACGATGGCCCGTTTATCTCGCGGAAATGGCGCCCCGTCTTTTTCGCTCTCGAAGAAATACTGCCGCACCTCCCGTCGAATATTTTCTAGCAGGAACCGAATGTGCGCAGAAATCGGGTAGTTACGCAGGATCGAATGCTTCTTTTGCAAAAGATCGTGCACGCCAAGGACAACGAGAAGCGCAAAAACAGCCAAGAGCGCATGGACATAGCGGCCGAGATCCGGGTCCCGATAGACCAGAGCGGCAAGCGCTATCGTGCCCAAGACAGCAAGGGTAAAAGTGATATAACGGGGCGTGAAGGGAAGAAACAGCAGTCTCATGGAGCTATCCTCATAGATTCTCGTTACCCCCACTTGTAATCGCCTTAGCAGCAGATGACCCATACCGGAAAGCCGCAGCTCCCGCCGCTTTGACAGCTCTTAGCAAATAATCGCAGCGTCGCAATCAGGCGTGTCGTCCGAGGCCAGGACTATCCTCACAGCTCGATTTTCTTGCCTGCATTGAGCGCCAGCACAATCGAAGCAATATGGGCCGCTTGCATGATCGCGCCGCTCATAGCCAGATCGAGAGCTTTCCGGTAAGGGACGCGTTCGACGTCCAGCACCTCGACGCCGTCATCCTCTGGAACGCCAATCAATGACACGCCTTCGGCAAGAACTGTGTGAACAAGATTGGCATGGGTCGAGGTATTGGGCGAAAGGCTGGCGATGAGCGTCAAGCGCGTGGCATCGCCATAGCCCGTTTCTTCAAGAAGCTCGCGCGCGCCTGCTTCAACCGGACTTTCGCCTTCTTCCATGCAGCCGCCCGGCAGCTCCAAGGATATGTCGCCGAGGGCATGGCGGTATAGGCTGACGAGGATAAGATGGTCCTCTTTGTCGAGGGCGACGACATTCACCCAGCCTGGATACTCTTGAACGTAATAGGGCACCTCGATGCCTGCCGGGGTGACGCACTGATCGATTCTTGCCGTCAGCCAACGCTCCCGGATGAGATAGCGCGATCCCCGGACCGTCCATGGTTTAACGCGGTTTGTCATTCGTATCGTCCCTCTATACCGGATGAGCGCGCCAAGATTGATTTACCGCGTGTTAAATCGGGTGTGCGTGGCAGTCACCAGCACTCGCCGATATCGCTTGTTTCGGCCGCCAGAATCAGACAAATTCACTCGTGAGTGTTACGCACGCTACAGTCAAGATGGTTCTCATAGGGTTGGCGCAAAATAAAGCGTGTGCAGGCATACCCGCAACAGGACTAGGGCGCAGCCCTCAACCGTTGTAGTTGGATAGAGAAGCAAACCAGGCTTTGAGAGACATGATAACCGCTCTTCCGATAAGGGCCGTGTTCGCATCGCCCGTCTTACGAGTACGCCGCCATCGCCCAGGCGCCTTCGGGGCCAGCCTTCTTCAGGTCTTAGGTAACCCGTCCGAGTGGAAATGCGCCGCCACTGTCGCGTTTTT